>NZ_DAIUCE010000045.1:0-3801 GCF_036846325.1 Ligilactobacillus sp.
CAATGTTTTTCAGAATAATGAATTCTGCTTTCATTGTCTTAAAATCTTTTACGAAAGATTGCCCCCCTGAAACTCTGATGTGCTATGATTATCACATAGATTAGAATGAAATGAGGTGTCACATTGAAAGTAAGCATTGCACAAATCGACATCGCTTATGGAAATGTTTCCAGAAATTACGAACGGACGGAAAATGCCCTGCGAAAATCCCTGGACGATCATCCGGACGTCATCGTTTTGCCGGAAATGTGGAATACCGGTTATGCGTTGGACCAACTTGATGAACTGGCAGACGAAAACGGCGAGCGGACAAGGAATTTCCTTTCTGCATTTGCCAAAAAACATGACGTCAATATCGTCGGAGGCTCTTGTGCCGTCAAACGCCAAGGCAAATTTTGGAACACCGCTTATGATTTTGACAGAAAAGGGCAGCTGATCAACGAATACGACAAGGTTCATCTCTTTGGACTCATGCAGGAAGACCGGTTTATCGCTCCGGGAAATTCTGAGAGCAGTTTTGAAATCGATGGCATAAAATCGAGCTGCGTCATCTGCTATGACATCCGCTTCCCCGAATGGGAGCGGAAGCTGATGTCCGGTGGAGCGGAAATTCTGTTCGTTTCCGCTCAGTGGCCTGACGTCCGCATCAGGCAATGGGAGATCCTGCTTCGCGCACGGGCAATCGAGAATCAGGCCTTTGTCGTTGCAGCCAACCGGGTCGGGGACGCTCCCGACGACCATTTCAACGGGCACAGTCTCATCATTGACCCGTTCGGAGAAGTCATTGCCGACGGAAACAGCGGAAAAGAGGAAATAATAACGGCAGAACTCGATCTGAGCCTTGTCAGAAAGGCCCGTGGCAGCATCCCGGTCTTCGACGACCGCCGAACCGAACTTTACTAGATGCTGCAGCAGCGCCCTTCAGCTTCATCCAGGCGCTGACATCCAAAAAAGGCGGAGGCCCCGCAACGGGAGTCTCCGCCTTTCATTTTCATACGAGTCAAATCAGTTGCCTGTGAAGCTCTGCATGACGTCCTGCAGCTTGTCTCCTGCAATGCTGCCAAGCACAAGGAATGTGATGAACAGCACGATGATGTTTGCAATCATCAGCAGTGTGCCCGAATAGACTTTGTTCAAACGACGCTCATTCTGGGCCGCAAAAACAAGAGCCACGTTCCATTCAAGCCAGGAAGAGGCGAGAAGCAGCATGGCCAGCAGCGCAACGGACGGCGAGCTTGCCACGATGAAGCCGAACAGGATGAACAGCACGTCGGCAATGAGAATCACATTGCTGTAATGAGCAACCCTGTTCGTGAATGCCAGGAAGCCTCCTTCTTCATGCCCGTGGAACAGGTAGGCGATTCCGACCATCACCAGGGATGCGCAGATGAACACGATAAATCCCGTAAGGTAGAAGCCAAATCCCATTCCGGACGATGAATAGGATGAGCCGCCGAATACGCTCGAAACCGAGCTGACCGCGGCATTCACCACCGAATTGATGTATCTGCCGATGCCGACAATCAGGAACAAAGACTCCAGCGCAAGCGAAACAATTCCGGCATATCTGCCCGTCATCTGCACCTCCGTCGGATTCTTCCACGACGTGACGAGCCAGTTCCAATAGCCCGTCGCATTCTTCTTCAGCTCGTCCGTGTCAATCTGCGAAACGGCCCCAGAGACCCTTGAGGCAACGTCCTTTTCCTGTTCAGTCTTCTTTTCTTCCTTCTTGTTTTCTTCTCCCATTTCAATCTCTCCTTTGTATGCCTTGAAAATGCAGTGCCTGAATAAGACACTGCTGCCTCAACTTACTTGACCTTGATGCCGTTTGCGGCAAGGTTGTGCTGAAGCACCTCAAGCGAACTGTCTTCTGTCGACACTGTGCCGTTGTCTTCTGTATCAATGCTGTCAATGTTTGTATGGTCGCCTTCAATCGAAACGTTGCCGACGGTGACCTCGACCACACTGGTATTGTTGTCATTTGCTTCATCGTCTTCATCATAATCAAACTTGACAGTGTAGAGAGCGACAATCGTAATCTTGTCTTTTCTGGATGCCTTCAGACCCGTCGTGTCGTTCAGCTCAACTGATGTGTCGCTTTCGTCGCTGTAGTCGGAGTATGCGGACGTCGGCACGAAGTACATGTTGATGAACGTGTTGACATACTTTTCGATTTTATCGTAAGGGTACTGATCGTTGACAAGTGAATCCGTGACCTTCTTGATTTCGTCAAGGTCCTTTGTGGCAGTGAGTTCCTTCAGTCCCTGAACCGTATATGTAAATTCCTTCTTGCCCTGGAAATCGATTTTCTCGTCGCTTGTGAACTCGGACGGAAGCTTGATCGTCACCTTGTCGCCGTTCTTCAGCGAGCCGTTGTGCTTGATGTGGAAGCTGACGGAGCCCTTGTACTTCTTGCTTGTGATGGCAATCAGTCCCTTGCCGTTGTAACCGTATGCCTGAACATCGAGATTCTTCGCAATGTCCTTTGCGCTGACCTTCTTCGTCTTCTTGAGTCCCTTGACGGTGTACGTCTTCGTTTCCTCCTTGACCGGATTGTCCTTGTCACCGGTCTTGATTGTAATCCTGACCTTGTCGCCGTTCTTAAGATTTTCCTTATTGCTTGACCGGATTTTGATTTCCTTCATCCAGCGCTCAACCTTTACGAGACTGTCCCGCTCATCTGACGTGGCATCCTTCTCCAGATCGTAGTCTGCGGCATTGGTTTCGACAACATCCTTGAGCTTTTCCGTCAGATAGTCGTCAAGCTTGGCCTTCTTGGCCATGATGTCAATCATGTTGCTTGTTATCTTCTTTGAGTCACCTTCCATATAGCCGTGACCGTCATATCCCTTGAATGTCACCTTGACGCCTTCAAGGACACTCTTCTTCTGCGAACATGCACCGAGCGAAACTGTAACGAGCGCCATCAGAACGATGACGATAAATTTTCTGAAATTCTTCATTATATCCACCTTCTATTATTTTAATCCCTTGACAGTATAGACCTTCGTTTCCTCCTTGATCGGATTCTCCTTGTCGCCGGTCCTGACGATGACCTTGAACTTGTCGCCGTTCTTCAGCCCTGTTTCCCTGCTGTTGGTCATCTTGACTTCCTTGATCCATCGTGAGAACTTGACAAGCGAGTCACGTTCGTCTGACGTGGCGTTCTTTTCCAGACTGCTGAGAGTCACCTCGTCATCCTCTTCATCGTCATACTCGTCATCATCGTCATCGTTTCCGATGAAGTCATCCATGCCGTTCTCCTTGATTCCGTCCTTGATCTTCTCGGTCAGATAGTCATCAAGCTTTGCCTTCTTGGCAAGTGTGTCGACGATGTTGTCAATCAGCTTCTGACCGTCTTCCTTTTCAACCTCCATCGTTCCCTCACCGTTCGCTCCCTTGAACGTAATGTTGACATCCTTGAGAATGCTGGTCTTCATGGAACATGCACCAAGGGTGAGAACGGTCAGAGACATCGCTGCGAAAAACAGCAGTTTCTTCAGTTTCATAACCTTTCATTTCCTCCTCTTTTCATGATTACGCTGAATACTGATAATGGTATCAAGTTTTTTCGAGTCAGTTTTCACCCTTATTTTCAATTTTATGTAAACAAGGCGCCGGATTATCTTTTCCCGGAAGATGAAAAAAGAGGATGGGAAAAAACTATGCCGCAAACAAAAGTCCCGGATGATTTCATCCGGGACTTTGTGTATACGGGATAATCCTTCTGTTACGATGGAAATAATCAAAAAAGGTGTTTCATTTCCATGTATCAAAGCGTCCAAAGGGTGGCATTGCCCG
>NZ_DAIUCE010000045.1:3811-14060 GCF_036846325.1 Ligilactobacillus sp.
AATCAGTCGGCTTTCGACTTCTCCTGTTCGGCACTTCAATTAATTCAAGATGGAAGAATGACTTTTTTCCCAGCATCCTCACTGTATTCATCACTTTAAATAGATTCTTCTCAGATCTTCCCTTTCCCTTGCGCCAAGACCGAGTTCACTGGTCAGGTAGCCGTCAAGGCCCCCGTACTCATTGCTGATTGTGCCAAGGGCGCAGTCCAGGTAACTTTCGGAAACGGAACCCAGGTTGAAGATGTTCCGGGCGAATATTTCGCCCTTTTCAATGGCGCGCTCGTGCTCTTTTTCCTGCTGATCCTTCAGATACCGGTTGGAAGCAAGGTAATCGGCGCGGATGTCGGCACCGTCAACGCCGAGCGCCGAAAGGAAGTACACGGCGCCCATCCCCGTCCTGTCCTTGCCGGCCGAACAGTGAAACAGAACCGATTCGTTCTCCCCGTCATTTGCCAGCAGGACATCGAAGAACTTCCGATAGGCCTTCTTGGCGCAGTCCTCAAGCACGATGCCGTTGTAGGCTTCAATCATGTCATTTGCGGCAGCGTCCGCATCGACATAGTAGTTGCGGCGAGACTCCCACTTGGCTTCGCCGCTTCTCGTCCTGTCATCTTCCGGAAAGACGGGGGCAAAGTGATAGTTCACCACTTCAGGGATCCGGTCCGGTTCGTTCCTGCGCTCGGCGGCAGACCTGAAGTCAACATCGTCCCTGACGCCGTATTCTTCGAGAAAGGCCGTTTCCCGGTCGGTCAAATCGCTCAGCTTGCCGCTGCGGATGATTTTTCTTTCCTTTATGACACGCCCGTCGCGCGTCCTGATTCCGCCCATGTCGCGGAAGTTGTCACAGTTTGTCAGCATCAGACTTTCCTCTCTTTCGTGTTTTCCAAATGATTATATGATGATTCAGCAGATTTTGCAAAGAATTTCCTGTCCGAACATCCCGGAAAGGCAGCAGGCGGCAGTCATGACATCCATGCTGCAAAAAGCCCCCGCGCAAGACTGCGCAGAGGCTCCACACACTGTATTTCAATTGAAGAAAATCAGCGTTTCAGTTCTTCTCTCAGCTCATTCATCCTGACAAAGTCATTCGTGAAGATGCCGGCAACGTTTTTTTCCATCAGCTTTCGGGCTTTCCCTTCATCATCAATCGTCCAGATACGCTGAACGCCGTCAAAATCATGATATTCATTGGGATGGATGCCGGAAAGTCCGTTGTCCGAAACGACTTTTTCCGGGTCGGCAATTTTTTTGTCCACAAGCCAGTTGCAATCAAGATCTTTATCAATCGCAAGGCATCTCAGCATTGTCTGCAGATTAAACGATGAATATATGAACGGATGTCTGAACTCGTATTCTTTGGCCATATTGAGCACAATCTCTTCAATTCCCTGATACTCGTATTTGTCCGTCTTGAATTCAAGGTTTGCCAAAGCATCATGTTTTTCAATCAACTCAAACACGTCCTTTAAGTCCGGAATCGTTTCGCCGTTTTCCAGATGAAACTGCTGCAGCTCCTCATGCGTGTAATCCTTGATGTTTCCCTTGCCGTCGGTGGTGCGGTTGATTTTTTCATCGTGCATCACGACCGGAACCTGATCCCTTGTCAAGTGAACATCAAATTCGATTCCGTCAGCACCGTTTTCCAAGGCATATTCAAAGCCTTCAAGCGAGTTTTCCGCAAATTTTGCGGGATAGCCACGGTGTCCAAAAATTTTCGTCTCAATTTTCATAAAAAATCCTTCTTAATTGTCAAAGCCATTAGCCTTGTTATTTGATGCAACGTATTTGTTCATTGAAGTCTGCGCCTCGGCCAGGGCGGTCCTGGCATCTTTTCCATCATAAATCTGTTCCATCGCGGTTTGGATCAGCAGACGGTTCTGAACCAGATTCTGCATGAAAATGCCGGAGTTTGCCTTGTTTGGCGTCGTACGGTTAAGCTGCTGACTCGGAATCCTTGCCTGCGGCATCTTCTTGTAAAGCTTCTTCAAAACATCCTGCCCGGCCGACTGCCTGTTCAAGGCAAGATATCCGGTTTGCGCCTGCCAGCTTGCCTGTGATTCGGGCGTCAGGAGATATTTGACGAGTTCCCAGGCACCGCGCTGGACATCCTTTGACTTGTCGTTTGAAATCCAGAGCGAAGCCCCGCCAATTGAGACTCCGTTGGCCTTTTTTCCGTCTTCATGCGGATAGTAGCAAACGCCGATTTCATCCTTCGTTCCCGTTGTCAGCTGCGTGATCGACCCGGACGATTGCAGGAACATCCCTAAACGCCGTGACAAAAATGCCGCCGTTTCGTTCGTTCCGGCATTTGAACCAGCACCGTAGTTCATGAAGCTGCCCTGCTTGAGTCCGTTTTGGATCCACTTCATCGTATTAACGGCAGTGCCTGACGTGAAATCAACCGCAGTCGGGACGCCGTTATGGCCGTCATCCTTGTTTGCCATGCACACCCCTGCATTTGCCAGGAACTGTTCGAAGAACCAGCCGTAGATTTCGATGCTCATTCCCTTGATCTTATGATTTGACTTCTTATAGATTGCGTTTGCAACGCGCGTGACGTCAGAATATGACGGATCAAGCGGAGGCGGCGTGATGCCGAGCTTTTTAAGCAGCGTCTTGTTATAGTAGAGCACGGGCTGCGAAGAGTTGAACGGCATCGAAAGCTGCTTGCCGTCCTTTGAGTAAAAGGCACGTGCCACTGATGAAATCTGACTGACGTCATAACCGTCCTCGTCAATGAACTTTTGAACCGGCGTCGTATGCTTGCTGTAGTACATCTGCGCGCTCGAAATATCCATTGCCTGGAAAACCGCCGGCGAAGCATCCGTTCCGTGAGTGTTCAAAATTTTTTGCACAGCTTCATTATAGTCGCCTTCAAATTCCGCTTCAACTTCATATTTGTCCTGATGCTTGTTGAATTCGTTCACCAGGCGCTTGAGTTCGACCTGCGCCGGACCGGTCATTTCATGCCAAAACACGATTTTCGTGCGCTCGGAAGCAGAAACGTTCGCCGGATTTGCCGCAAACGCCATGATGGAAAATGCAGCGCCCAATGCCACTGCGATCTTTTTGATCTTCATTATTTGACCGCCCCTTCATTAATGCCTGATTTAAACGACTTTTGACCAATAAACAAGACGATCAGCGTCGGAATCACGACAATTGCCGCACTTGCCTGAATCATTCCCCAGTCATTGAACGTTTCCTGGGACTGCAACTGACGCAAACCGTCCTGCACCGGTCTGTATTTGTCAGAAAAAGTCGTCAGCATCGGCCAGAGATACTGATTCCAACTGCTCAGGAAACTGTATGAGGCAAGGGTCAGCAGACTGATCCTGGCATACGGCAACGTGACTTTCGTATAGAATTTCCAATGTGAAAGCCCGCAAACATCGGAAGCTTCCTTCAATTCAGCAGGCATCTGCTTGAAATTCTGACGCAGCATGAACGTACCGAAGGCAGACGTCAGGAACGGCACGACCATTACGGAATAGGTATTGAGCAGGTTCATCTGACGCATCGTCGCAAAGTTCGGAATGACTTCTGCTTCAAACGGCAGCATCATCGTGGCGAGGAACAGGCCGAACAGAAAGTCTCTGCCTCTGAATTTCAAGAAGACGAATGCATAGGCACTCATTGAACAGAAAATCAACTGAAATACAGTGGTCAGAACTGAAATGACCAGGCTGTTCAGCAGATAGCGGATGATTTCCGTGTTCTTCATGGCATTGACGTAGTTGTCAAGCGAAATATGCGTGCTGAACAAACGACCTGATGAAATGTCTGCCGTTGGCAGGAAACTGGTCCAGAGTCCCAGGACAAACGGCGTCAAAATGAACACTGCCAGCAGGATGAGCACGATGTAGCGTCCTGCGCGCTCCTTTTTTGTCATGATCTCTTCCATTAATATGTTACCTTCTTTTCCAGGAATTTAAATTGAATCAGCGTAAAGACTGCGATGATGACTGCCAGGACGACCGATTCCGTGCTTGCAAGAGCATAGTTGCCGTTCAGGAACGCATCCTGATAAATGCGATAGACCAGAAGATTCGTAGTGTTGTCCGGTCCGCCGGCCGTCATCATGTCGATCAGCCCGAAGCTCTTGAAGGCATCGATCAAAGTGATGATGGCAGCAAAGAACAGCGTCGGTGAAATCATCGGAATCGTAATCTTGAAGAACTGACGTCTCCTGGAAACACCGGCGATGTCGGCAGCCTCATACAGAGTCTTCGGCACCGACTGAAGGGCACCGAACAACATCAGAAACGTAAAGCCGAGATTCATCCAGACAGTTGAAATTATGATGGCAGCCATTGCCCATCCCGGCTGAGTCAGCCAGTTGATGGCCGGAATGTTGAACAGTTCTAGAATCTTGTTTAAAAGTCCAACGGACGGATTGAAGATGAACAGCCAGAAGATGGCAGCAACGGAAACTGACACACCCATCGTGGAGGAAAAAGCGGTTCTGAAAAAGCCGATGCCCTTCAGTTTGGCGCTTGCGGTCTGTGCCAGAAGCAGTCCCAGGGCAATGGTCAGAACTGATACGAACAAGACGTAGATGAACGTGGCTTTCATGCTGTTAAGATAAGCACTTGACGTAAACAAGTCAATGTAATTCTGCAAACCGACGAACACGGTCGGCTTGCCCAGACTGTCCGTCAAAAAGAAGCTCATCCAGATCGTCCTGATCATCGGATAGAAGACAAAGACTGACAGAATTAAAAGCGAAGGTCCGAGAAAAAGCAGTGCATAGTGCTTGTCATGTGCCTCGATGTCGTACCCGATGCTGATTTTTGAAGTCTTATCGTGCAGCTGCTGCGACAAACTCTTCTTCTGATCGACCTGTTCCATTTGAAGAACCTCCCTTTGCGAATAATTTTCCTGTTTTGTCAAAGATGTAGAAAATCCCCTGTGGCTTGACGAACATGCGCTGATTTATCATCCAGTCGTGATTCATGTCATCATCAACGGTCACTCTGATTTCGTCGCCGCTGTCAAGTTCAAGCTCAATAATCGACATGTTGCCGAGATATTCCGCATTGACAACCCTGGCATTTGACCGGTCATCTGCTTTTTCAACGGAAAATCCGGAGGGACGGACGCCGACGATGTAATCATCGCGATCCATGCCGTCCTCGCAGTCAAATTCCAGGCTTTCATCAACGACCAGCTTATTCAGACGTGCGTCATACGTTGCCTCAAGCAGATTCATGCGCGGGGTGCCGAAGAATTCGGCGACGAATGTGTTTGCCGGATGATTGTAGATCTCAAGCGGAGTTCCGATCTGCTGAATCCTGCTGTCGTGCAGAACCATGATGCGGTCAGCCATCGTCATGGCCTCGACCTGGTCATGCGTTACGTAAATCATTGTCAGGCCGAGTTTCTGCTGCAGCATGCGAATTTCCGAACGCATCTTGCCGCGAAGCTGTGCATCAAGGTTTGACAACGGTTCGTCCATCAGGCAGATTTTTGCATCGCTCGCAATCGCACGTGCAACGGCCACGCGCTGGCGCTGACCGCCGGAAAGGTCGCGCGGCTTGCGGTCACCGTACTCGGTCAGATTAACCATGTCCAGTGCTTCGTCAACGCGGCGCCTGATTTCTCCTGCATCCATCCTGTGTTCCCTCAATCCGAAGGCAACGTTGTCGCGCACGCTTAAGAACGGAAACAGTGCATAATTCTGGAAAACCATCGTCAGGTTACGTTCCTGCGGCGGCAGGTTCGTAACATCTTTGCCGTCAATTTCAATTTCGCCTTCGGAAATCGAAATCAAGCCTGCAATCATTCTCAAAAGCGTACTCTTGCCGCATCCTGACGGACCGACGATTGCAAAGAATTCGCCGGATTCGATTTCCGTCGTGATGTCGTTCAAGGTCCAGGAGTTTCCGTCGTAACTCTTGCCAATGTTCTTCAGTTCAATTGTCATTTAAAACTCACCCCTATGTGTTTATGGGTAAATCTTATCTGATGAATGTAATGGAATAATCAGTTTGACGTAACGGTCATGTAACGGTTTGGTTAACATTTTGTGAAAGCACTGCATTTTTCATTACAAGTTTCAGCTCAGGACACCAAAAAACCGTGCCAAAAAAGCACGGTCAATTCATTTTCTATTCTTTTTCAAATAAATTCAGCTTATCGATTCGTTCCACTGCCTCAACCAGTCTTTCCGGCGAAACGAGCAGTCCGATGCGGACGTATCCGTCGCCTGCCTCACCGAAGCCCTTGCCTGGCGCAACGGCAACATGAGCCTCATTCAACAGGACATCAGCGAACTGTTCACTGGTATATCCCTTCGGAACGGGCATCCAGGCGTAGAAAGTCCCTCCCGACTTAAACGCATGCCAGCCGATTTTTTCAGCCGCATTGACGAATGCGTCACGGCGGCTCTGGTAAAGAGCAACGAGCTTTGCAATTTCAGGGTCGCGCTCCGAAGACTCCAGGGCCACGATACCGGCATCCTGGACTGCCGGATAAACGCTGACGAAAAGGTGGTCCTGAATGAGGTTCAATGCTTCAATCATCTCCTGATTGCCGGCAGCAAAGGCCAGACGCCAGCCGGCCATGTTAAACGTCTTTGAGAACGTGTAAAGTTCGATGCCGACGTCCTTTGCACCGGGAGTTTCAAGGAAACTCGGATTCCTGTAGCCGTCAAAGCCGAGCGCACCGTATGCAAAATCGCTGACGACGCCGACATTGTATTTTTTGGCAAACGCAACCGTCTTCTCCCAGAATTCCTTCGTGGCAACAGCACCGGTCGGATTGTTCGGGTAGTTAAGGTAGATGAACCTGGCTTTTCTGGCAACATCTTCCGGAATATCGTCATAATCCGGCAAGAAGTCGTTTTCAGCCTTCAACGGCACCGTTTCAAGCTTGACCTGACCGAGCGCAACGCCTGAAAGGTAGTCAGGATAGCCTGGATCGGGCAAAATAATCGTGTCGCCCGGATTCATCAAAGCCCACGGCAGTTCGACCAGCCCGATTTTGGAACCTCCGAGAACGCAGATTTCCTTTTCACTGTCGAGTTCGACGCCGTATTTCTCCTGATAAAACGCTGCACAGGCTTTCTTGAAAGTCGGTTGGCCGCGAAACTGCGAGTACTTGTTGTTGATTGGTCTTTCCGCCGCTTCTTTCAAGCCTTCGATGATGTAGTCGAACGTCGGCTGGTCAGGATTGCCCTGGCCGAGATTGATGACGTCGTATCCTTCGGCAATTTTTTTGTTAACCTTGGCAACAAGTGCTGCAAAAAATTGCTTTGGCAATGTTTGCATTAAATCTGATTCTGGAAATTCCATTTGTTAATCCTTCTTTCAAATACATTAAAATTAGTCACGCTGCAATTTTCTGGCACAGATGTCGCCCACCGTCTGCACGATTTGAACCAGAACGATCAGGACAACAATCGTGGCATACATGACGGACGGCTGGTACCGCTGGAACCCGTACTGGTAGGCAATGTCGCCCAGACCGCCGGCACCGACCAGACCTGCCATGGCAGTTGCACCGACAAGTCCGATCGTCGTGATCGTCAGCCCGCGGACAAGGCCCGAACGTGCCTCTCTCAGGACGACGTTGACGATGATCTTGCCGTTTGAGATGCCCATTGACTGATATGCCTCGATGATGCCGGGGTCAACTTCAAGAATTGAAGATTCGACCAGACGCGCGAGATATGGAACACAATAGAAGACAAGCGGCAAAATCACCCCGCGGATACCAATCGTCGTGCCGGCAACGATTTTTGTAATCGGCAGAATCAGGAACAGCAATATGATGAAGGGCAGTGAACGGAAAATGTTCACCAGCCAGTTGACGACCGTATAGAGCGGCTTGTTCGGGTGAAGCCCCTTCTCACTTGAATTAACCAGCAAGACACCGAGAGGAATGCCCAGAATTACTGAGATGACCAGAGTAATCGACGTCATTGTCAGCGTTTCTAAAAATCCGGTCCAGATTGTCGGACCCCATTCATTGATAAAAGACATTAGATCTCAACCCTTTCGTAATAAATATCCTGAGTCCGCAAACCTGCCATCGCATTGTCAAACTCCTCTTCGTCCTTAAAATCAAAATGAACCAGCAGACGCCCGTAGGCTTTCTTCTTGAGATAACCGATGCCGCCGCCGAGAATGTTGGGCGACACACCGTATTTTCCTGAAAGATCGGCAATAATCGGTTCATTGGCCGTCTGCCCGATGAATTTCAGGACAACGAGCTGTCCGTTTGTCGTATACGGTTTGAGAATTTCAAGCGGAACCCCCATCGTGTCCGTGATGCCGATGAACTTCTTCGTGGCTTCCTTTTCTGGATTTGTAAAGACATCCAGCACATTACCCTGTTCAATCAGCTTTCCCTTTGCCAGAACGGCCACGCGGTCACAGACGCGCTGTATGACGTCCAGTTCATGCGTAATCAGGAAGATCGTGATATGCAGTTCCTGATTGATTTTAAGCAGCAGTTTCAGAATCGATTCCGTCGTCTCGGGATCAAGCGCGCTCGTCGCCTCATCTGAAAGCAGAATCTTCGGTTCATGTGCCAGGGCACGCGCGATTGCGACACGTTGCCGCTGACCGCCGGAAAGTTCTGCCGGATAGCGGTCCTTTTGTTCCCAGAGATCGACGATTCTGAGATACTTTTCAGCACGCTGTTCGGCAAGTGACTTCTCAAGTCCTTCAAGTTTCAGCGGAAGCGTCACGTTTTCAAGAACCGTTGCCGTCTTCAGAAGATTGTAGCCCTGGAAAATCATGCCTATCTTTGAGCGCTGCTGCTGCAGTTTCTTCTTGTCCGTCGGATCGATTCTTTCGCCGTCAACGATGACTTCGCCCGTTGTCGGAACTTCAAGCCCGTTGATCATGCGGATCAGCGTGCTTTTGCCGGCACCCGAATAGCCGATGACGCCAAAGATCTCTCCTTCCTCGATGTTCAGGGAAACATTGTCGACAGCCTTGACTTCCCGTTCCTTATCCTTGTAAATTTTCGTGACGTTCCTGATTTCGATCATTCAAATCTCTCCTTACTGCTGCCTGCTTGTTACTTGCTTGATGAAAGCACTACCGAACCCTTGAATTCCTTCTTGATGAATGCAGCGGTCTGCTTTGAGTGATAGTACTTGTCGATCTTCTTTACAACCGCATCGTTCCTGTGTCCTGACTGAACGACAAAGACGTTCGGATACGGGTTGTTCTTCAAAGGTTCATGGAAAATGGCATTTTCGTTGATTGAAAGTCCGGCGCCCATTGCAAAGTTCGTATTGATTGCTGCCGCAGTCACTTCACCGAGCTGCTTTGGAAGCTGCGAAGCCTCAAGTTCAACAATCTTCAAATGCTTGGGATTTGAGACGACATCCTTTTTAGTTGCCGTCTGCCCGACGCCTTTCCTGAGCTTGATGATGCCTGCCTTTTCGAACAGCTGCAGTCCGCGCGTTTCGTTGCTTGCATCATTTGGAACAGCAATCGAATCACCGTCCTTCAAATCCTTCAGACTCTTGATCTTCTTGGAGTAGACGCCCATCGGATACGCCACCGTCTTGAACGCCTGATCGAACTTGTAGCCCTTGTTCTTGATCTGATCCTTCAGAAACGGAATCGTCTGATAGCTGTTTGCGTCAAGGTCACCTGAACTCAGGGCCGAATTCGGCGTATTGTAGTCCGTGAATGACTTGATCTTGATTTTCAGCCCGTCCTTCTTTGCCTGACGTGCGACTTCTTCCATGATCTGCTGATGAGGTCCTGCAGTCACGCCGACCGTGATTTCCTTTTCGCTCAGTTCCTTTGAATCCTTTTTGCCGCAACCTGCAAGAGCAGAACCCGCAAAGAGCAGCACTGCCGAAACGCCTAAAACCTTCTTGATTAAATTCTTCATAATGCTTTTCTCCTCATTTAATTAAAGTGTTCCCATAAACAAAAAGCATCCGTCCTGTAAAAAGGACGGATGCTTCGACCGTGTTACCACCTTAGTTCACAGCTCCCTCTCAGGCGCTGTCTCGAAGACTTCGACGCACTGCGCACATGCGTAAAGTCTTGCGTTGGTAACGTACGCAGCCACGTCATCGGCTCACAATGCTCACCGACACCATTCCAAGCCCATCTTCAGTCTGCTTCGTACTGCCTCTTCACACCAGCCAGGGGCTCTCTTTGAGCGTCCGCAAACCTACTCTGCTCTTCATCATGTTTCCGTTTGTTTATGTATGCTAGTTTAATACAGTTGTTACTTAATGTCAATTATTTTTTAAGAATTTTGTTAGAAAAGG
>NZ_DAIUCE010000046.1:0-9249 GCF_036846325.1 Ligilactobacillus sp.
ACCATCGCTTCGTAAATTGAACTGTCACCGTGCGGGTGGTAGTTGCCCATGACGTTTCCGACTGATTTAGCCGATTTTCGGAACGGCTTGTCAAACGTGTTGCCGTCTTCATTCATGGCAAACAGGATGCGGCGCTGAACCGGTTTTAATCCGTCGCGAATGTCAGGGAGGGCGCGTTCCTGAATAATATATTTGGAATAACGTCCGAAACGTTCGCCCATTACGGCTTCAAGCGATAATTCCTGAATATTTGAATGTGTTGCTTCCGTCAAAAATAGCCCTCCTGTTCTTAAATGCTTTCATCCAAGTCGTCATCGAACAGTGACAGACTCTTTTGTGCAATTTCCTGGTCTTCTTTGCTTGAAGCATCCCCATGCGCAGATGAGGCAACGGCAGTATCAAGCAGGCTCCCGTCTTCTTCAAGCGTAAACTTGACGTTTTTTTCAATCCATTTTCGCCTTGGTTCGACCCGGTCCCCCATCAGGGTCGAAACGCGCTTTTCAGCCAATGCATCGTCTTCAATCCTGATTCTGACCAAAGTTCTCGTTTCAGGGTTCATGGTCGTTTCCCAAAGCTGATCGGCGTTCATCTCGCCCAGCCCCTTGAAGCGCTGAAGCGTAAATCCCCTGCCGATTTCCTTTTCAGCCGCCTTGAGTTCGGCATCCGTCCAGGCATACTTGACGACGGTCTTCTTCTTGACCGTTTTCTGCAGCTTGTACAACGGCGGAAGCGCAATGTAGACTCTTCCGGCATTGATCATCGGTCGCATGTATTTATAGAAGAACGTCAAAAGCAACGTCTGGATATGCGCGCCGTCGGTATCCGCATCGGTCATGATGATGATTTTATCGTAATTTGCGTCTTCGATGTTGAATTCGGTCCCGACTCCGGCACCAATCGTATAAATCATGGTATTGATTTCTTCGTTTTTGACGATGTCCTGGAGCTTCGCTTTTTCCGTATTCAAAACCTTGCCGCGCAAGGGCAGGATTGCCTGGAACTTACGGTCTCGTCCCTGCTTGGCAGATCCGCCGGCAGAATCGCCTTCGACCAGGAAAAGCTCGTTTTTCCTGGCATTCTTTGACTGAGCCGGTGTCAGTTTGCCTGAAAGAAGCCGGTCTTTTCTGTGACGTTTCTTGCCGTTTCTGCTTTCATCGCGCGCTTTTCTGGCTGCTTCCCTTGCTTCTCTTGCCTTCAGTGATTTGCGCACGAGCTCCTTGGCAAAATCGCCGTTTTCCATCAGATAGTAGCCAAGCTGTTCGTTGACGATTCCGTCAACGGCAGCTCTTGCTTCCGGCGTGCCGAGCTTGCCCTTTGTCTGTCCTTCGAATTGAAGCAGTTCTTCTGGAATTCTGACAGAAACCACGCAGGCCAGACCTTCTCTGACGTCGCTTCCTTCGAGATTCTTGTCTTTTGCCTTGATTAAATCGACTTTTCTTGCATATTCGTTGAAAGCCTTGGTCCAGGCAGATTTCATTCCTGCCTCGTGAGTTCCGCCGTCTTTTGTGCGGACGTTGTTGACGAACGACATGATTGTTTCGGAATAGCCGTCATTATACTGAGCGGCGACCTCGACTTCGATGCCGTCTTTCCTGCCTTCAAAGTACATGACGTTCCCAAGCGTGTCTTTTTCTTCATTAAGGTAGGAAACGAATTCCTGAATTCCGTTTTCAAATAAGAAGACGTCCTGGTCATCGCTTCTTTCATCGGTCAGGACAATCCTGACGCCCTTCAGCAGAAACGCTGATTCGCGCAGTCGTTCAGCCAGCGTGTCATAATTGAAATGCGTCGTTGAAAAAATCTTCCTGTCAGGTTTGAACGTGACGGTCGTTCCGCTTTGTTTTTTAGTTTTGCCGATTTTTCGCAAAGTTCCGACGGGATGTCCGCCGTCGATAAAGTCTTCTTCATATTCAATTCCGTCACGAACGGTGTTTACGGTCAATTTTTCAGACAGGGCATTGACGACGGAAGCACCGACCCCGTGGAGTCCGCCCGAAGTCTTGTATCCGCCCTGACCGAATTTTCCGCCGGCATGAAGCACCGTATAAATGACTTCAACGGTCGGAATCCCCATCGCATGAATTCCGACGGGAAGACCTCGACCGTTGTCGACAACCGTAATCGAATCATCCTTGTGAATCGTCACGTCAATTTCCTTTCCAAATCCAGAGAGTGCCTCATCAACCGCGTTATCAACGATTTCGTAGACTAAATGATGCAACCCCTTGGCATCAGTCGAACCAATGTACATCCCCGGTCTTTTTCTGACAGCTTCAAGTCCTTTCAGGACCTGAATGGAATCATCGCTATAATTTTCAGTACCCATAAATTCGACCCTTTCTAAAAATTTGTAACTATTTTATTCTAACTCAAAAATAAAAGTTTTGGCAAGTGGAAGCGAACTTGAATTCGCCAAAGCTAAAGTAAATTTGCGCAAAGACAGTCTTTGGGGTTAAAATAAGGTCTGTACTAGAAGGAGGAGTTGTTTTGGATACAGATACTCTGAAAATCATTGCAATGTGCGTCATTGGCTATTTGCTCGGTTCGATTCCTTCCGGTGTCTGGATCGGCAAATTGATGTACGGCAAGGACGTTCGCGATTACGGCAGCGGAAACATGGGTACGACCAACACGTTTCGCGTGCTTGGAAAAAAGGCAGGAATCATTGTTCTGGTGATGGACATGTTCAAGGGAACTTTAACGGCCCTGCTTCCGATGATGTTTGGTATGCATGTCAACGCTCTGCTGATCGGTCTTTCGGCGATTATCGGGCACGTCTTTCCGGTTTTTGCCGGATTCAAAGGCGGAAAAGCCGTTGCAACGAGTGTCGGCGTGCTCTTGGTCTATAATCCCGAGTTCTTTTTGATTGCCTGGGTCATTTTCCTGATCACGCTTTATGTTTCAAGCATGGTAAGCGTTGCAAGTATGGTCGGCTTTACGCTGATTACGGTCGTTTCGCTGTTTTATAACGATCCTGTTCTGACGATTGTTGCTCTTGCCTTGACGATTTTCATTTTCATTCGTCATTGGGGCAACATTGAACGCATCAAAAACGGAACGGAAAACATGGTTCATTTTGGCCTGCTTTACAGAAAAAAACAAAGAGAAGACAAATAGCAAAAAGCCCGCCTTTCCGGCGGGCTTTTTTGGGCTATTTGACTGCTATCCTGAATGAAGCGTTGAACGTTTCGCCTGGCGCAAGCGTCTTGATTCCGTATTTTTTTCTGAAATCCTGCGTCGTATCGGCAGTGTCAGCAATGCTCCACCAAGGCTCAAGGCAGACATACTGTCCGTCTTTCGGATAGCATGACCAAATGCCCAGGGCAAGTGTATCGTCTGATGTCACTTTAACCTGGTGATCATGTTTCCTGCTTTTCAGGGTCACTTCAACCGGTTCTCCGTCATTGCAGAAAACGATTGCGTCATTGCTGAAAGCTTCTCTTGATACGTTGATTTCAAAAAGGTCTTTTTCCCCGGCTTTATCCAAATCGAATAATCCCTCTGCATTTAACGGCAGGAACCGGCGTGGTTTTTGCCCCGCAATTTCAACGACGTAATCATCGTATTCATCTCCGGTTTGAAGCTGTGTTGAAAAAGCCGGATGCGCCCCGATTCCGAAAGGCATTTCCTGACCGTTTGGATTTTCGACCGTATATGCGGTTTCAACGGTGTTTTCAGACAGAGTGTAGGCAATCTTCAAAACAAAGTCGAACGGATAGGCTTTTCTTGTCTTGGAATCTGATTTCAAAACGAAGACGGCCTTTGTCTGCTGCTTTTTCTCAACCTCGAAATCCATGTCGCGGGCAAATCCGTGCTGATGCATGGAATAGCTTTTGCCGTCGATAAAGTATTCGTCATTTTTCAACTTTCCGACCGTCGGGAACAATACTGGTGCATGTCTGCCCCAGTATTTTGCGTCCCCGCTCCAGAGATAATTGACGCCTGTTTTCTTCAAGACAAGTTCTGAAAGCTCTGCACCATGTTCATTGATGCTGATTCTGATATGTTCGTTTTCAAGTATGACGGTCATTTATCAAAGCCTCCCTTCTAAAGAATATATTGGCTGAGATCCTTGTCGGCAACAATCGATCCGACCTTGTCTTCAACATAGGCTTCAGTGATCGTGATTTCGCCCATATGCATGTCAGGTCCTTCAAACAGCAGGTCTTCAAGAAGTTTTTCAAGAATCGTGTGAAGACGTCTGGCACCAATGTTTTCGGTTTCGTGATTTACTTTGAAGGCAATCTCAGCGATTTTTTCGATTGCCTCCTTCGTAAACGTCACGGCAACGTTGTCCGTTCCAATCAGGGCAATGTACTGCTTGACGAGCGCATTTTTCGGTTCTGTCAGGATTCTTATGAAATCTTCTTTCTGCAGATCGTCAAGTTCGACTCTGATTGGGAATCTGCCTTGAAGTTCCGCAATCAGATCGCTTGGCTTTGATTCTGCAAATGCACCGGATGCAATGAACAGGATATGGTCAGTTCTGACCATGCCGTATTTGGTTTTGACTGCAGACCCTTCAACGATTGGCAGGATGTCTCGCTGAACTCCTTCGCGTGAAACTTCACCGGAGTTTTGCTTTGACTTGGAAGTAATCTTGTCTATTTCATCGATGAAGATAATGCCGGTATTTTCGGCGCGCTTGATTGCGGCATCGGCAATGTCCCATGTATTGACGAGTTTGGCCGATTCTTCACGGACCAGAATTTCGCGTGCCTCTTTGACGGTTACCGTTCTGGTGACCTTTTTCTTCGGCGTAATCTGCGCAAGCGTGTCTGAAAGATCGATGCCCATCTGACCGAGCATTCCGTCGGCTGCTCCGGACGGAGAACTCGGCTCATCCATCTGAATCGTGATCTCTTCGTTTTCAAGATACCCCTGACGAAGCTTTTCGGCAACAGACATGCGCCTGTCGGCAATCTCGTCGGTCACTTCTTCCGGTTCTTCCTGCTGACTGAAGAGATTTGCGTAATTTCCGCTTTGAATATCGCTCATCATCTTTGAAAATGCCTGCTGCTGCGACATCTTTTCCTGCTTCTTCTGAGCGGGAACCAGCAGCTTCACCAGGCGTTTGTCGGCTCTTGCCACTGCTTCTCCACGCACGCCCTTGAACATTTCATCTTCTTCCATCTTGTAGGCGACCTCAACCAGATCGCGGACCATCGATTCAACGTCGCGGCCGACGTAGCCGACTTCCGTGAATTTTGTAGCTTCGACCTTGATAAACGGAGCATCAACGATTTTGGCCAGACGTCTGGCTATTTCAGTCTTGCCGACGCCTGTCGGTCCGATCATCATCATGTTCTTTGGCGTGATTTCTTCCTGCATGTCCTCAGGAAGCTGCATCCTGCGATAGCGGTTGCGTAAGGCAATCGCAACGGCTTTTTTGGCTTTTGACTGCCCGACGACGTACTTGTCGAGTTCGGCTACGATTTCCTTTGGAGTTTTTTCATGTCCTGTCAAATTCAGTTCCTCCTTAAAGTTCTTCGCAAATAATATTGTGATTCGTGAAAATATCAATGTCGCCGGCAATGCCGATTGCGGCCCTGGCAATTTCGGCTGCCGACATTCCGTCAGCATATTTCGTCATGGCCTTTGCAGCGGCCAAGGCATAGTTTCCGCCTGATCCGATTGCCAGAACATCGTCGTCGGGTTCGATTACTTCGCCCGATCCGGAAACAAGCAGCAGATTCCTGCTGTCCATCACGATCAGCAATGCCTCCAGTTTCTGCAGAGCCTGATCGCTGCGCCATTCCTGTGCCAGTTCAACCGCTGCCCTCTGCAGATTGCCGCTGTACTGATTGAGTTTCTTCTCAAAACGGTCTTCCAGGTTGAAGGCATCAGCCACGGATCCGGCAAATCCAACGACGACTTTGCCGTCATATATTTTGCGGACCTTATGAGCCGTTCCCTTCATAATAACTTTTTCGCCCATCGTGACTTGTCCGTCGCCTGCCATGGCCGTCTTGCCATTGTGGCGGACGGCACAAATCGTTGTAGCATGAAATGAAATTGCCATTTTAATTCCTCCAGCAAAGATGTAATTTTAAGCGCGCGGGAAAAATTTTCGATAGTCCCGCTTAAGATGTTCAGGCGTAACGTGCGTGTATATTTGAGTCGTTGAAATGCTGCTGTGTCCCAGCAGTTCCTGAACCGAACGAAGATCGGCTCCATTCGCAAGCATGTGCGTCGCAAACGTATGCCTGAGCTCATGCGGATGAATCGTCGTCGTCAAACTGCTTTTTTCAACGATTCTGTCCAGAATGTAACTGACTCCGGCTGGCGTCAGCTGATCTCCGTAATGATTCACGAAGACAAAGTCATGTTCCCTTTGATATTTTTCCATGACCGGCGTGCGCATTTTTTCGAAGTAAGCCTTCAACGCATCGTCGAGATATCTTCCAAACGGAACATAGCGATCCTTTTTGCCTTTTCCGTGAACCAGAATCGAACGCATCGGAAAATCAATGTCATGCATCTTCAATCCGACGCATTCGCTGACACGCATTCCCGTTGAATACAAGGCCTCAAGCAATGCGTTGTCACGAACGGTCAGGGGTTCATCCCCGCAAACGGCCTGAAACAGCGCATTCATTTCCTTTTCGTAAAAAAAGTGCGGCAGGCGTCTCGGATGTCGCTTTAAGGAAACATATGCAAAGGGATTCTGATCGGTTTTATCGTTTCTGACAAGAAAGCGATAGAAGGCACGCAGACTTGAAAGCTTGCGTGAAACGGTTGTCGTCTTGAGTTCTCTGTCATAAAGCCAGCTCATATACGCATGAACATCGATATTGCTGATTTCCCTAAACGATTTTAAACCGCCGCTTTCATCAAGAAAACGGCAGAATTCGTTTAAGTCCTCAAAATACGAGGTAATCGTTGCCTCGGAGTATTGACGCTCAACTTTGAGATACTGCTTAAATTGTTCAAGCCATTCTTTTTCCAAGGCTGACACCTCCTCATTTCATTTTCCTTCACAAAGCTTATTAAGTCAAGCTCAGACGATACTTTGCCCCAAGTCTTAAGCAAATCTGAACTTTCGCTTGAAAATCCGGATACTTTGTTCTATCATTGTTTTTAAGTATTAACGACTTTTTTATTTGCGCAGATAAAAGTCTGAAATACATTTATTTTTAGACTTATTAAAGTATTTGATACTTAAATGAAGCAAAAAAGCTTATGAGGTGAATTCAATATCATGGATGCTACACAAAACAAAAGCAATCTCAATCCCCTTTCGACTTTCCTGATCATCGGAACGGCCTGGGCCTTCGACGCCCTGGACGTCGGACTTCTTTCATTCGTCATGCCGCTGATCAGAAAAGAATGGCTACTTACACAATCCCAGACGGGACTGGTAAGCTCCGTCAGTTCAATCGGAATGATCGCCGGCGGTTTCTTGTTCGGACACCTGGCTGACAAGGTCGGTCGGCAGAAAACACTGATTGCTTCTCTGCTGCTCTTTTCGCTCGGAAACGTCGTTTTGGCCTTTACCCAAGGGTTCGTGCCCTTTTTGATCGTCCGCTTCATCGTTGGTGCCGGACTCGGGGGCGAACTTCCGGTGGCCGCAACCTATATAGCGGAACTGTACAGCGGCAGAAAACGTTCAATGATGCTGATTCTGGCAGACAGTTTCTGGGCCGTCGGCTGGCTTGTCGCAGCCTTACTGTCATATGCTTTGAGCGGACTTCTAGGCTGGCGCGGACTCCTGATTGTGACTGCCTGCTCTGGATTTTTCGTGGTCGCAATCAGGAAACACGTTTCAGACAGCGATGACGTTAAGCAGAATACGAAGGAAAAGTTCGACTTCAATGCTTTGAAGCAGGCCTTTACCTGGCGCACTCCCCTGCTTTGGACGGCATGGTTCATGGTCATGTTTTCCTATTACGGAATGTTCATGTGGCTGCCAGGCATTCTTGTTTCAAAAGGAAACAGCTTTGTTTCAAGCTTCGGATATACGACGCTGATGGTTGTTGCGCAGCTTCCCGGATATTTTGGCGCAGCATGGCTGACCAGGCGCGTCAGATTGCGTTATATCTTTTCAATTTACATGCTGGGGACCGCTCTTGGCGCCGTGATGTTTGGAAATGCAGTGTCTGTTTCCGCAACAATCATCGCAGGCTGCGTCCTGTCATTCTTCAACCTTGGCGCTTACGGTGCAATCATCGCCTTGACGCCAAGCCTGTACCACGTGAAAACACGCGGTACGATGACCGGACTTGCGGAAGGAACAGGCCGTTTCGGTGCCGTTGTCGGACCGCTTTTGGTCGGATTCCTAATGGACAGAGGCGTTTCAATCAATTTGATTTTCATTCTCTTCATGGTTTCGTTGATTATCGGTGCAATTGCCGTTTTGGCATTGCCTGACGAAAATCTTTCAAAGGACGGACAAGATTATGCTGAATGAACTGCTTGCAAGGGAAAAACTAGCTGAATTTTTGAAGGAAGACCTGGGGTTCGGTGATTTGAGCACTGCTTACCTCCCAGACGTTGAAACGACCGGATCGTTCATTGCCAAAGAAGACGGAATCGCATGCGGACAGGAGATTCCGGGAATGGTCTACGGACTTCTTGGCGGAGATGCCGTTTATGACCCCTGCGTCAAAGACGGTGATTTCGTAAAAAAGGGTACTGTGATGGGAAAAGCTGCCGGAAGTGTCAGAACGTTATTGGACGGTGAGCGGGTCTGCCTGAACATGATGCAGCGCATGAGCGGAATTGCCACGAAAACCAGAAAGGCAACTGACCTTTTGGACGACGATTCAATCAAGCTCTGTGATACCAGAAAAACTACCCCCGGGCTGAGAATGTTTGACAAATATGCCGTAATGATCGGCGGCGGACATAACCACCGCTTTGATCTGAGCGGTGCGGTCATGTTAAAGGACAATCATATTGCGCTTGCCGGCGGCATCAGGAATTGCGTTGAAAACATCAGAAAACACATCGGTCCGCTGACTCCGATTGAAGTCGAAATTGAAACGATTGACGAATTAAAAGAAGCAGTCGCTGCCGATGTTGACGTGATCATGTTCGACAATCTGAATGCGCATCTGATTCATGATTTCAAAAGGATTGTTCCTCCGCATATCAAGGTCGAAGCATCCGGCGGAATCAGCCTTTCAACTATTGCAGGCTTCAAAGGATGCGGTGCTGATTTCCTGTCAATGGGTGAGCTGACCAACGAAGTCAAACCGTTAGACATCAGTTTTCTGGTCAGGAATGCAATTAAAGCTGAATTTTAAG
>NZ_DAIUCE010000046.1:9259-13860 GCF_036846325.1 Ligilactobacillus sp.
CAACCCATTTCTGAGTTACACCGTAAAGGCATTAAACTAAAACATCCTTATGTGTCGTTGTCATCGGCAAGTCCCCTTTTTGTTTTACAATTCGTTTTCCAATTTGTACTTATCAAGAATATCCAAAGCCCGTTTGGATAATGCCAGGTTTCTTTCACGCTTGTCGCGAATTTTCTGTGAAAGACGCGGCACGATTCCAAAATTGGCATTAATCGGCTGAAAGTTTTTGGCACTTGCATGCGTGATGTAATGAGCCATTGCTCCCATCATCGTTTCAACAGGGAAAACCAGCGGATCCCTGTCTTCAATCAACCGTGCCGCATTGATGCCGGCATAGAGTCCGCTTGCAGCACTTTCGACGTAACCTTCGACGCCGGTCATCTGACCTGCAAAAAGCAAATCTGAGCGTTTTTTCGTCTGGTAGGTATCTTTCAGGAATTCAGGCGAACGCAGATAGGTGTTTCTGTGCATGACGCCATAGCGAACAAACTGTGCATTTTCCAAACCGGGAATCATTGAAAAGACGCGCTTTTGCTCTCCCCATTTGAGATGGGTCTGGAAGCCGACAATATTGTACAAATCGCCAACGGCATTATCCTGGCGCAATTGAACTACCGCATAAGGTTCCTTGCCTGTTCTAGGATCTTCCAGTCCGACAGGTTTTAGCGGACCGAACAGCATCGTTTTCTTTCCGCGTGATGCCATCTGTTCAATCGGCATGCATCCTTCAAAGAATTTCTCGTTTTCAAAGGCATGCAGTTCGGCAGTTTCAGCATTAATCAGTTCATTGTAGAAGTTTTCGAACTCCTTTTCCGTCATCGGGCAGTTGAGGTAGGCGGCATCCCCGCGATCATAGCGTGATTTGAGATAAACCTTGTCCATGTCAAGCGAAGCCTTTTCAACGATTGGTGCGGCCGCATCATAGAAATAAAGGCCTTCGTCACCCATGAACTTCTTGATTGAATCTGCAAGCGAGTCTGAAGTCAACGGACCTGTCGCAATGACCGTCAAGCCTTGCGGCAATTCCTTGAGTTCTTCTTCGATGACCGTAATATTTTCATTTTCATGCAACGTCTTTGTGACTTCACCGGAAAAAGCATCACGATCAACTGCCAAGGCTCCGCCAGCAGGAACGCTGTTTTTATCAGCGGCTTTCATTATCAATGAATCAAGCTGTCGCATTTCTTCTTTTAAAAGTCCGGCTCCGTTAGTCAATTGATTGGCTCGCAGAGAATTTGTGCAGACAAGTTCTGCAAAATTTCCCGTATGATGAGCCGGTGTGTTCTTTTTCGGACGCATTTCGTAAAGCCTTACCTTAATGCCTCTCTTAGCCAGCTGCCAGGCAGCCTCGCTTCCGGCAAGGCCTGCTCCGACCACGTTAACGCATTTTTCCATTAAAATCCTCCGTTTGGCTATTTTTGAATAGCTTCTTCATAATCGTTATTTGGACACTTGACCTGCATACCCTGTTTTGTTTTCTTTTCAATCAGGAAATGTCCGCACTTAGGACAATCTCTGGCAATCGGCTTATCCCATGAAATGAAGTCACATTCAGGATACCTGTTGCAGCCATAGAAAACCCTGTTCTTCTTTGATTTGCGTTCAATGATTTCACCGCGCTTGCATTGCGGACATTTGACACCGATTTGCTTAACGATGGCCTTGGTGTTGCGACAGTCAGGAAAACGACTGCAGGCATAAAACTTGCCGAACCGCCCCATTTTGATGACCATCGGAGCCCCGCAGATTTCGCAGTCAAAACCCGCAGGTTCGTCTTTTATCTTGACTTTAGCCATTTTCTCCTCAGCAGTCTTGACTTCGATTGAAAAAGGCTTGTAGAATTCGTCAACGACTTTAATCCATTCCTGCTTTCCTTCTTCAATTTCATCCAGCTGATCTTCCAATTCAGCCGTGAATTTGACATTCAGGATATCAGGGAAGCATTTGCCAATCATATTGTCGACAATTTCTCCCAGCTCCGTCGGTTCAAATTTTCTCGCAGCCAATTTGACGTAGTAGCGCTTCTGAATCGTATTCAAAGTCGGCGCATATGTCGAAGGACGACCAACGCCGTTTTCTTCGAGCGTCTTGATCAAAGTGGCTTCTGTAAAGCGTGCCGGCGGCAAAGTGAAATGCTGATTGGGCTGATTCCTGCTCATAATGACCTCATCACCGTTTTCCAACTCCGGCAGCATGTTGTCCTTATGCTTTGAGTCAGTATAAACCTTCGTAAATCCGTCAAATTTGAGCTTTGAACCGGTTGAACGATAGGAAATGCCGTTTTGCTCAAGATCAACGCGCATCGTATCAATAACGGCGGGCGTCATCTGACTGGCAACAAAGCGTGACCAGATCAACGAATAAAGCTTCATCTGATCCTTGTCAAGATATTTTTCAAGCGATTTTGGTGTTCTCAAAACTGAAGACGGCCGGATTGCCTCGTGTGCATCCTGGGCTCCTTCGGCAAGCTTGCCTTGACGCGGTTTGACTGCGGCATAATTTTCACCGTACTCAGAATGGATAAACTCCGACGCTTCATGCTTGGCAACTTCAGAAATACGCGTCGAATCAGTACGCATGTAGGTAATCAAACCAACGGCACCGCCACGGCCGATGTTGATGCCTTCATAAAGCTGCTGAGCAACCATCATCGTCTTTTGAGTTCTGAATTTCAAATTGTTGTTTGCAACCTGCTGCATCGTTGAAGTCGTAAAAGGAAGCGGAGGCTGTCGCCTGCGTTCTTTCTTCTCAACATTGGCTACCGTAAACGGCTTTTTCGTATCGATGCGTTCAATGACGGACTTGACGGCATCGTTATTCGGCAAAGCAGCCTTCCTGCCGTCAATGCCGTAAAAAGAGCCCTCAAATTTTGAGCGGCCTTTTTTGAATTCGGCATCAATCGTCCAATACTCTTCAGGCTTGAAATTTCTGATCTCCTTTTCGCGCTGAATAATCAGGTTCAAGGCGATTGACTGCACGCGTCCCGCGGAAAGTCCCTTTTTGATTTTTGACCATAGCAGCGGAGAAATCGAATAACCCACCAGACGGTCGAGTGCCCGTCTGGCCTGCTGAGCATCAACCAGGTTCATATCGATCGCGCGCGGGGTCTTAAAGGCATTTTTAACCGCATCTTTCGTAATTTCATTAAATACGACGCGATTCTTGTCCTTTGGATCCAGTCCCAGCAAATAGGAAAGATGCCATGCAATTGCTTCTCCCTCGCGGTCCGGATCGGCTGCAAGATAGACGTGGTCGGCCTTTTTGGCCTCCTTGCGCAATTCCTTGATCACGTCGCCTTTGCCCCGAATTGAAATATAGTGCGGCTCGTAATTGTTTTCAACGTCAATTCCCATCTTGCTTTTGGGAAGATCGCGAATGTGCCCTAAACTTGCCATTACCTTGTAACGATTGCCGAGATACTTCTCAATCGTCTTGGCCTTTGAAGGCGATTCCACGATGACAAGACTCTTCTTCGGAGTCCTCCTGGTTGTTTTCTTCTTTGGTTTTGCTTTAGTACTGCCGTCCTTAGTTGGCATGAACCCAACTCCTTTTGCTTTTCTATTACGCTGATATCCGTTCAGGCTTTTTATTTAACGTCTTAAATAAATTCGATACCAATGTTAAGGTAATTTAATGTGATTTGTCAAGAAATTTGAGAATTCTTCAATAATATCTTCCGAACACAATGCAGGTTTAGCCCCGGCTGCAATCAACTCGTTCGTTCCCTGCGACAAGGGATCGGTAATTTTCCCGGGAATTGCCAAAACATTGCGATTTTCCTGCAAGGCAACGTTTGCGGTAATGAGCGTTCCACTCCTGTGTCTTGCCTCAACGACCAAAATAGTCTGAACAAGCCCCGCAATGATACGGTTACGATACGGAAAATGAAATTTCAGAGGCTGCGATCCAAGCGGGTATTCTGTCAGCAAAAGCCCCCTGGCGGACACTTCATTTTGAAGCATCACGTTGCCCCTTGGATAGACAACGTCGAGTCCGGTTCCGATGACGGCGATCGTTTTGCCGCAACAGTTCATCGTCATTTGGTGCACGATGCTGTCAATGCCCTTCGCAAGCCCGCTGACGGTGACGATTCCCTGCTTGATGACGTCCGGCAAAAGCAGTTTCAGACTGTCTTCTGCGTACGGTGAATGAACCCTTGAACCTACTACTCCCAGGGCCGGTTCGTTCACCAAGTCGAAATCTCCCTGAAAGTAAAGCACGACCGGGGGATGATAGATTTCCTTCAGGCACTTGGGATAATTACGATCGATAATCGTTGCGACTCCTGCATATTCAACGTTTTTTTGATATAATCGTTCAATTTCGGGACTGAATGCCTTTTGAAAAATCCTCTCAAGTTCAAACGATTTTCCTTCAATGAATCCTTCCGCTTCGGAAAGGTCTGGAATTCTGTCGTTTCGTTTGATGAATTCAGCGATTGAAAGCTGGATTGAATAGGGAACTCCCATGACGCTCAGCTTGATCAAAAACTCTCTTTTGTTCATAACGCAAACCTGCCTTCTTTACTCTTTATATACTAAGTAAAGGCGCAAAAAAGCAGCCGGGTTATTTAAGATATTTTGATTTGACCGGCTCAAAAG
>NZ_DAIUCE010000047.1:0-13853 GCF_036846325.1 Ligilactobacillus sp.
GGGGAATGCGAGCTGGAACCTGATTGTGAAGGTGTGAGGCGAAACCCGATTAGACAAGGTGTGAAGCCGAACGGCCGATTGACGCCATCGGCGCTGTATTTCCTTTTCAAACATGCTGATCCTTTACTCAATGTCTTACAAAGCAATAAAAACAGGGCTTCTGATGCGATAAATGCTTCAAAAGCCCTGTTTTTATTAAACATAAGGTTAACCCAATTTCGCATTTGGGAAATTTGTCAGCCACTTTTTGCGTTCGATACGGCGCTTGAATGCAAGTTCATCAATTGCTCCGGTAGAACTGATCGTTTCAGTGAACAGATCGTCCAGTCCGTAGGGAGCAATTATCGAGTAGCTGCCGCCTGGTTCGCGTGAAATACCGATTGCACTGCATTTTTCAGGGAAATCTGCAACGACTGTTTCAATCGTTGAACCATCAGGAGACTTGTCAGAGTGGCGCTTTTTTAAACGGATGTTTCGCAAGTCCCACAGATACTTGGAATGTCGCTGGTTGAGGGTGCTTTGAATCGTCAGGTAATGCTCGTAGGATTCTCCGGGATCGTTATAGTAGATATCAAGGTTGTTTCGCAAAACCGAAGACGGTTTGTTTTCCAGCTTGTTCCAGACAAGTTCACGAATCGCACCGGCGCACAACGTTGCCTCTGGCAAGTGGTAGCGTTCAAGAATATTGAAGATTTCCGTGAAGTTCCTGTCATGTGAAATCCAGTCAATTAATTGTTGTTGCTGATCCATCAATGTTTCCTCCATTCTCTCCTATACTATTTTAGCGAGGTTCTGTTCAAATAACCAGTCCAATGGCGAGAATTTAATAAAAATGAATAAGGTCGGATTCTCCCTTTAGTGAAAGCGCTGACTTTGAAAAGAAAAATCAGTGAATTTTTTCACAAATTCAGTGTGCCAAGCGGCCGAAAATTTGTTATAGTAGAGATAGTGAATTTCTTAACAAGAGGGGGACGCTAACATTATGGATAAGGTCTTAGCAGTTAATTCTGGCAGCTCCAGTTTAAAATTCAAACTTTTTGAAATGCCGTCCGAAGCGGTAATTGCTTCCGGTTTGATCGAGCGGATTGCGATTCCGGGGTCTCAAACGACGATCAAGTACGGAAACTGCAAAGTCTATAAGCATCAGGGAACCGTCAGAAATCACGGAGAAGCGGTCAACAATCTGATGGAGCTGTTGATAAGTCTGGGAATCATCGAGGAGTACTCTGAGATTACCGGTGTTGGTCATCGCGTCGTTGCCGGCGGTGAGTATTTCTCCAAATCGGTTGTCGTAACGGATGAAGTCATTCAAAAGATCAAGAACATTACCGAACTGGCACCGTTGCACAATCCGGCCAATCTGATCGGCATTCAGGCATTTAAGGAAATGCTGCCCGATGCCTGTTCCGTCGTGGTTTTTGACACTGCATTTCACCAGACGATGCCGGAAGAGAACTTTTTGTACAGCGTTCCCTACGAATGGTATGAAAAACTCGGCGTCAGACGTTACGGAGCGCACGGAACCAGTCACCGCTACGTTGCAGGCGAGGCTGCCAAATTGATGGGACGGCCTTTAAAGGATTTAAAGCTTGTAACGTGTCATCTTGGGGCAGGGTCTTCTCTTTGCGCAATCAAGAACGGCAAGTCGTTTGATACGTCAATGGGATTCACGCCGCTGACCGGCGTGACGATGGCCACGCGTTCCGGTGACGTCGATGTTTCGATGATTGCCTTTGTCATGGACAAGCTTGGAATCAATTCGATCAGCGAGATGGTCTATACTCTGAACAAGGAATCCGGACTTGCCGGAATCTCAGGAGTTTCATCCGATATGCGCGACATTTTGTCGGTATCTCATGCCAAGCATCGCGCACGCCTTGCAATCGAGATTTTTGTCAAGGATATCGTAAAATATATCGGACAATATTATTTCGAGATGGGCGGAATCGACGGAATCGTGTTTACGGCCGGCATTGGTGAAAATTCTGCCGTCATCCGAAAGATGATTATGGAGAGACTCAGTTTCATGAACATTACGATTGATGATGAGAAAAATGAAGATCAGGACGGCGCAACCGTTATTTCCGGTGAAGATTCGGCAATTACGATGATGAAGATTCCGACAAATGAAGAGTTGATGATTGCGCGCGACGTAATGGAACTGAAAAATAAAAGGAACAAGCGGTAAATAAAAAGCCTTGTCATTTTCTGACAAGGTTTTTTATTAGTCCAAATAATTGCTGATATGGCTGTAAAACGTTAAATCCGACAGGAAATACAGCGTCTTTGAGTAGTCATAGGGCTGCTCGTTTTTCTGGCAGTTGATTTCTTCGATCATGAACGCAGAACTGCCGACATCTTCACCCGTCAGTTCTGCTTCCTCTTCGTTCAAGCGGTGAAGCGACATGTATTCGTCGGCTGTCTTGCTCGTAACATTGAAGTGTTCCTTGATAAATGCAGAAATCGACTCATTGCAGATTTCTTCTGTCAGATAAGGGACAACGTCTTTTCTGTAGAATGATTCTTCCAGACTGACAAGTTCATCTTTTCGTCTTCTGATGCGCTTGACATGATAAACGGGATCTTTCGGTTCAATCTTAAGATAGCTTCCAATTGTTTCACCGGCAGGAATTGTTTCAAAAGTCAGAATGCTGCTTAGAATCGTGTCTTTTTCCTCTAAGTCGTGCAGACCGTTTTTGTTGGCCATGTTGACGATGTTTGCCTGATTATGAAGCGGGTGGTTGATGAAATAGCCGCTTCCCTGAATTCTGCGCAAAAGACCCTGATTGTAAAGAACGTTTAAGGCATTGCGAATCGTATTGCGGCTGACTGAATACTCCTCCATCAGCTTTCCTTCGCTCGGCAGCTTCTTGTCATACTCATGGGCCTTGATTTTGTCGGCTAAGTTCAGTGCTACTTCCTGATATTTGAGTACCAAGAAAGGAACCTCCTTTCAAAAATGGTATTAATTAAATTGATACCAACTAACTTAGGTTAATTATACATGAAAACGTTAGCATTGACAACCGCAGCACCTTCATTTTATGAGCATAATTTGAAAATTATAATAACTATTTGTTAATTTGCAAAGATATGTCAGCTTAGCTTCCATTGAAACAAAGTAACCAATTTGTAACAGAAACGTAACAGTAAGGGGTTAACAAATAAGGTTAAAAGTGTTCAAGTTGAGACTTTTATATGTTTTTAGGAGGCTTTTATCATGGGCAACAAGCTTGATATTTTAAACGATTACCAAGTTGCGGAAAAGAAAGCTGCTGAACTCAGCAACGTCTGTGCCAAGCTGCATGACGGCAGTCGTACTCAACATCTGCAATCTGCTTACGATGAGAAACTTAGAAGCGTAGAACTTCAGCGCGATAACCTGGGAGTCATTTTAGAGGCAATTGATGCTGCTGAAGATTAGTTATGACTGAAGAAAGATAATTTGAGGTTTTTGGAATTCTTCCAAAAACCTTTTTACTTTGGAATTTCGTTTTTTTCAGAACGCGAATTTCCTGCCGGACTGAGTTTAGTCCGGCTTTTTGATTTTGTCGAAAAATAACAGGCATTGTCTTGATTTTGGGATGAGTTTTCTTCGGGATGTTTCAGCACCACTTTTTTTGAATGGTGATTAATGTTAAGATAAGGGTATCTGTACAGTCAAAATGACGTTAGAAGGGAACGTACTTTAGATGCGAATTATTTTTGTTGGCGACGTCGTTGGAATCTCGGGCACGAAGATGCTTGAAGAGTATCTGCCGAAGTTGAAACGCAAGTATCGACCGCAGCTGACCATCGTAAACGGTGAAAATGCGACAAGGGGTCGCGGGATTAACGAAATATTCTATAAAAGACTGATGAAGGCCGGAGCCGACGTGATTACGATGGGAAATCATACTTGGGACAACCCTGAAATTCAGCGATTTATTTCAGACGCAAAAAATTTGATTCGACCGCTGAATTTTTCAAAAGGAAAGGTTCCGGGAAAAGGCTGGATGATTCAACGGGTCAACGACAGGAAAATTGCTGTCGTCAACGTTCAGGGACGAGTATTCATGAACCCTTCAGACGATCCGTTTGCGGAAATGGAAAAGCTTTTGGACAAGATTTGTGCTGACTATGTTTTTGTCGACTTTCACGGAGAGACGACGAGCGAAAAAGAAGCCTTTTCATGGTATTTTGACGGACGGGTTTCAGCCGTAATCGGCACTCATACTCATGTTCAGACCAATGACGCAAGAATATTGCCGAACGGAACGGCATATCTTTCTGACGTCGGCATGACAGGTCCTTATGACGGTATTCTGGGGATGAAGCGAAAAAATGTGATCGAGCGTTTTCTGACGCAGATGCCGACTCGTTTCGAGGTTGACGAAGACGGGCGTCAGACGCTTGGCGCCTGCGTGATTGATTTGGATGATCGTTCTAATAAGGCAAAGCAGATTACCCCCATCTTGATTAATGACGATCATCCGTTTTTTCAGTAAAGACGGACGGAGGATTTTTAATGGCTAAAAGTCAAACTGAAACACCGATGATGAAACAGTATTTGGAAATCAAGGAACAGTATCCGGATGCCTTTCTGTTTTACCGACTGGGTGATTTTTATGAAATGTTCAATGATGATGCGGTCAAAGGCGCACAATTGCTTGAGCTTACTCTGACAACGAGAAACAAGAAATCAAAGAATCCGATTCCGATGTGCGGAGTTCCCCACCACGCTGTTCAGAACTATATCGATATCTTGATTGACAAAGGCTACAAGGTTGCAATCTGCGAACAGATGGAAGATCCGAAACTTGCAAAGGGCATGGTCAGGCGAGAGGTCGTCCAGTTGGTGACCCCTGGGACAAATATTGACATGCGAACCGGAGAAGCGGGGGAAAACAACTATCTGACAGCGCTTCATGAGCAGGACGGAAAATATGGGTTTGCCTATGCTGATCTTTCAACCGGAGAGTTGAGATGTTCGATTTTAGAAGATGACGACAGTCTGCTCAATGAAATGATCAGTTTGAAAACAAGGGAAATCGTGATTGACGAAAGCGTTTCTGAAAGAGCGGTCGAAAAGATCAAGAAGCTTCGCGTGCTTGTTTCCAGTCAGGAAAGCGTCGAACCGGCATCCGAACTCTCATACGTGATTCAGGACATTGAATCGGATCTTGAGAGGGAAGTTTTGAATCACCTGATGACGTACGTGAAAACGACCCAGAAGAGAACGTTGTCGCACCTTCAGAAAGCAGTTCATTATGAACCGGCATATTTCTTAAAACTGGATCGTTATGCGAAACAGAATCTTGAGCTTTTGCAAAATGCACGGACCGGTAAAAAATCCGGGACGCTCTTGTGGCTGTTGGATGAAACCAGGACGGCCATGGGATCCAGACTCTTAAAGCAATGGATCTCCCGGCCTTTGATCAATCCGGATAAAATCAGAGAACGTCAGCTGATCGTCAAGAATCAGCTGGAACATTACTTTGAGCGTTCAAGCCTGCAGGATGAACTGAAGCAGGTTTATGACCTTGAACGTCTGGCCGGACGCATAGCTTTTGGGAACGTCAACGGCCGGGATCTGATTCAGCTTAAAACTTCTCTTGCCCACGTTCCGCAGATCAGGTACGTTTTGGAAGAGCTCAACGGGAACGGAATCTATGATGGAATCTTAGCACGCCTTGATCCTGTCGAAGACGTCTTTGAGCTTTTGGATCGGGCGATTGATGAAGAACCGCCGGTTTCGGTGACGGAAGGCGGCGTGATCAAGCCCGGATACAATGAAGAGCTTGACAAATACACGGATGCAATGAAGAACGGCAAGCAGTGGCTGGCCGAACTGGAAGCAAGCGAGCGCGAAAAGACAGGCATTCATAATCTCAAAATCGGGTTTAATCGTGTATTCGGCTATTATATCGAAGTCTCAAAGGCAAATGTGGCCAAACTTCCTGAGGGTCGATATGAAAGAAAGCAGACCCTGGTCAATGCCGAAAGATTCATCACGCCTGAGCTGAAGGAAAAGGAAGCACTGATTCTTGGCGCAGAAAGCAAGACGTTTGAACTTGAATATCGTTTGTTCGTTGAAGTCAGGGAAAAGGTCAAGAAACAGATTGAAAGGCTCCAGAAGCTTGCAGCGGCAGTTGCTGAGCTGGATTGCCTGCAAAGCTTCGCAAACGTCAGCGAAGACAACCATTTTGTTTGTCCGACGCTTGTTTCAGGCAGTCGCGATCTTGAAATCAAGGAAGGATGGCATCCGGTCGTTGAACGCGTTCTGGGCAGGCAAAGCTATGTTCCAAATGATGTTTCAATGCCGGAAGACCGCGATATTCTGCTGATTACCGGGCCGAACATGTCCGGTAAAAGCACGTACATGAGACAGTTGGCCCTGACGGCAATCATGGCCCAGATTGGCTGTTTCGTACCCGCAAAAGAAGCCAGGATGCCGATTTTTGACCAGATTTTCACTCGTATCGGTGCAGCCGATGATTTGATCTCCGGAGAATCGACGTTCATGGTCGAAATGAAAGAGACGAATGAAGCCCTGCAGAACGCTTCAAGGAACAGTCTGCTTTTGTTTGATGAAATCGGACGCGGAACGGCAACCTATGACGGCATGGCGCTGGCCCAGGCAATTATCGAATACGTTCATGACAACGTGAAGGCCAAAACGCTGTTTTCAACGCATTATCATGAACTGACCGTGCTTGACGAAAGGCTTGAGCATCTAGAGAACATTCATGTCGGAGCGGTCGAAAAGAACGGTGAACTTGTTTTTCTGCATAAAATGCAGGAAGGCCCGGCCGACCGTTCATACGGGATTCACGTTGCAAAACTTGCCGGAATGCCCGAAAAGCTGCTTGAACGAGCTGATGTGATCTTGAAAAAGCTTGAGAGCACTTCTGAGACGCATGTGGAAACTCAGAAGACGGCTAAAATCGAGCCGGCGCAGGAACTCAGCGTTTCTGAAGGAGATGTGCAGCTGTCGCTTTTTGCAGAACCGGCTGAAACGAAGGGCAGCTCAAAGACAGGCAGGAAACAGGCAAAGATTGTTTCGGAATTGGAAAACGCGGACTTGATGTCTCTGACGCCGATGGATGTGATGCTGATGGTCCACAAATGGCAGCAGGAATTGAAGAAGGGATGACGAATGGCAGAGATTCACGAACTGTCTGCCGTTTTGGCAGATCAAATTGCTGCAGGCGAAGTCGTCGAAAGGCCGGCTTCGGTTGTAAAGGAATTGGTTGAAAACTCTCTTGATGCAAATGCAACGCAGATTACGATTGAAACAAAAGAGGCAGGCCTCGAAATGATCCGTGTGACAGATGACGGCGCAGGAATCGAGGAAGGTGATGTCGAAACGGCATTTAAACGGCATGCCACAAGCAAGATCACCAGTCGCGAAGATCTTTTCAGGGTGGCCACGCTGGGCTTTCGCGGCGAGGCCCTGCCTTCGATTGCATCCGTTTCCGATGTTGTTTTGACGACCTCTCATGCAGGTGATGAAACGGGAACGACGATTCATATCAAGGGTGGAGAAATCGTTTCAAACGATGCAGGTCAGCTTCGAAATGGAACTCAGGTAACCGTCAGCGAGCTGTTCTTCAATACGCCGGCCCGGTTGAAATACCTCAGCTCGCTTGCAACGGAACTTTCGCATGTTTCTGATATTGTGAATCGTCTGGCCTTGAGTCATTCAGACGTTGCATTTGTCCTGAAAAACAATGGCAAAACGCTGCTCAAAACGGCCGGTAACGGAAATCAAAAGCAGACTTTCAGCGCGATTTACGGGGTGAAGTCCGCAGCAAAGATGATTTCCTTCAATGCCAAGGATCTGGATTTTGAAGTGGACGGAATGGTGTCGTATCCGGAATTGACGCGTTCGAACAGGAACGGCATCAGTCTGTTGATCAACGGACGCTATATCAGAAATTTCAAGCTGACAAAGGCCGTTTTGAACGGCTACGGATCAAAGCTGATGGTCGGACGCTTTCCTTACGCCGTCATTAATATCAGGCTTGATCCGCTTCTTTGCGACGTCAACGTCCATCCGACCAAGCAGGAAGTCAGAATCAGCAAGGAACCTCAGCTTGAAAAGCTGATTTCTGAAGGGATTTTTGCACGTTTGTCACAGGAAAATCTGATTCCGAATGCCGTCAGGAATCTCAATCATTCCAGGCGAACCGGATTTTCAGGCGGACAGACCGACCTGCTGGAGAAGTCTCCGAAGTACAAAGGTCCCGTTTCGGCTGAGGTTACGGCGGCTTTGGTCGGGGAAAGTCCTGACAATAAACTTGAAGGAAAGCAGGACGTGCTTTCAAAAGATGTCAGGCCGATCGTGATTTCAAAGCGCACTGACCTTGAAAAAGCCGAATTGAGGATTTGGGATCAGAAATACGTGCAGAAGAAGACGTCTGCAAAGGACCGGGAAATTCCTGCGGATCCTCCTGAAAGGAGGTTTCCGGAACTGCGTTATATCGGGCAGATGCACGGAACGTATCTTTTTGCGGAATCAGAAGACGGACTTTACATCATCGACCAGCATGCCGCTCAGGAGCGTTGCAAGTATGAGCATTACCGGACTGAAATCGGAAATGTCTCTTCAAGTCAGCAGCGCCTGCTGGTGCCGATCGTGTTGACCTATCCGACGACCGATTCCTTGAAAATTGAGGAAAATCGCGATAAGCTTGCAGATCTCGGCATTGAACTGGAGGATTTCGGCAAGAACACGTATGTCCTGAGGCAGCATCCGACATGGTTCAGGCAGGGCGAAGAAGAAGAAATAGTGCGTGAGATGATTGACATGTTTTTAAATGACGACAAACTGACCGTGGCAAAATTCAGAGAAAAAACCGCCGTCATGATGAGCTGCAAGCGTTCGATCAAAGCCAATCATCATTTGGAAGAAGAACAGGCTAAAGCTCTGCTCAAGAAACTTTCAACGTGCGAAAATCCGTTCAATTGTCCGCACGGACGGCCTGTTCTGGTTCATTTTACTCCAAAGGACATGGAGCATATGTTCAAGAGGATTCAGGATCCGCATCAAACGGGAATTGATGATGAATTATAGGCAAGAAATGAGAAAATGTGTTACTATCTATATGCGCAAGTTTAGAAGTGAGGAAATGCAATGTACGAATATTTGACAGGCACGGTTACGCAGGTTCTTCCCGCATATATCGTTGTTGAAAACAACGGCATCGGGTATCTGATCAATGTGGCCAATCCATTCAGGTTCAAGGTGGACGAAACCAGACAGGAAAAGATTTATCTGCATCAGGTCGTTCGCGAAAACGAAATCGCGTTGTACGGTTTTTCCGATTTCAATGAAAAACAGCTTTTCTTGAAACTGATCAGTGTTTCAGGCATCGGGCCGAAGAGCGCACTTGCAATTCTGGCAAACGAGGATCACAACGGGTTTGTTTCAGCGGTCAATAACGATGATGATGCTTACTTGACCAGATTTCCAGGAATCGGCAAAAAAACCGCCAAGCAGATCATCCTGGATCTCAAGGGCAAGCTTGGAGGCCTTGAAAGCGGCAAGCCGCTTAAGGGACAGCAGGATTTGGAAATCGTTGCAGAGCAGGCATCTCCATATTTGAAGGAAGCACTGGAAGCGTTGCTTGCATTAGGATATACGAAAACTGAAGTCAAGAAGACCGGCAGGAAGCTGCTGGACTTCAAGGGTGATTCAACCGATGAATATTTGAGACAGGCATTACGGTTGATGATGAACAAATAATTTTAACGGGAGGCGTCCATGTGACCGAAGACAAGCGAATCGTTTCAGGAGAAAACCTTGACGCAAGCGAGCAAGCCGACTTGACGCTTCGTCCAAAGACCTTGAAAGCATATATCGGACAGGAGAAAATCAAGCGCGAACTTTCCGTTTACATTGCAGCAGCGAAGCAACGGGAAGAATCGCTTGACCACGTTCTCTTATACGGTCCTCCCGGCTTGGGGAAGACCACGCTCGCCTGCATCATCGCCAATGAACTGCAGGTCGGCATCAAGACGACGACCGGTCCGGCGATTGAAAAGCCCGGCGATTTGGTGGCGCTTTTGAACGAACTGGAGCCCGGCGACGTTTTGTTCATTGATGAGATTCATCGTCTTCCCAAAAACGTTGAGGAAATTCTATATTCAGCGATGGAAGACTTTTACATCGACATTATCGTCGGACAGGATACGTCGGCTCATCCGGTCAGGTTTCCGCTGCCGCCGTTTACCCTGGTCGGGGCAACCACGAGAGCCGGAATGCTTTCTGCGCCGCTCAGGGCACGCTTTGGCATCGTCGGTCACATGAATTATTACGAAGACGATGAACTGACGCAGATCGTTCAGCGTTCAGCAGCTGTTTTTGCAGCTCAGATAAGTGCTGACGGCGCATTTGAAATTGCGAGACGCTCGCGCGGGACTCCGCGCGTTGCCAATCGGCTTCTGAAGCGCGTGAGGGATTTTGCCGAAGTTGCGCATAAAGACGAGATTGATACGCAGATTGTGTGCTATGCTCTGGATTTGCTGAGAGTCGACCAGTGCGGTCTGGATGACACGGATCGCAGGCTTTTGAGAACGATGATTGAATTATACGGGGGCGGTCCGGTCGGGCTGTCGACTTTGGCTGCCAATATCGGCGAAGAAACGGAAACGGTCGCTGATATGATTGAACCATACTTGATGCAGCGCGGTTTCATCAAGCGAACACCAAGAGGTCGCATGGTGACGCCGCTTGCATACAAGCATCTGAACTTGAAAATTGATAATAATTGAGAAGGGTGACTATTTTGTCAGAAAAACACTTAACAACTGAAGACTTTGACTATGATTTGCCGCAGGAATTGATTGCGCAGACTCCTTTGAAGGAGCGCGATCAATCGCGTCTTCTCGTGCTTGATTCCAAGACGGGCGAATATCAGGATGATTATTTCTATAACGTCATCGATCGTCTGAATCCGGGAGATGCCCTGGTCATGAACGACTCCCGCGTCATGCCGGCCCGTCTTTACGGAGTCAAGCCCGAGACCGGCGGACACGTTGAAGTTCTGTTGCTGAACAATACTGACGGAGACAACTGGGAAACACTCGTCAAGCCTGCCAGACGTGCAAAAGTCGGTACGGAAATTTCCTTTGGCGACGGCAAGCTGACTGCAACCGTAACGGAGGAACTGGAGCATGGGGGCAGAATGATTGAATTTCATTATGACGGCATTTTCATGGAAATTCTCGATCAGTTGGGAGAAATGCCGCTTCCGCCTTACATCAAGGAAAAGCTTGACGACCCTGAAATGTATCAGACGGTATATTCAAGAGAAATCGGTTCTGCTGCGGCACCGACGGCCGGGCTGCATTTTACAAGGGAATTATTGAATAAAATTGAAGACAAGGGCGTAAAACTCGTCTATCTCACACTTCACGTCGGTCTTGGCACGTTCCGTCCAGTCAGTGAAGAAAACATCGAAGATCATAAGATGCACAGCGAATTCTATCGTCTGACGGAAGATGCCGCCAAAACATTGAACGAAGTCAAGGCAAACGGCGGTCGCATCGTCGCAACTGGCACGACTTCAATCAGAACGCTTGAAACGATCGGTACGAAATTCAACGGTGAAATTCGTGCCGACAGCGGCTGGACCGATATTTTCATCAAACCAGGATACGAGTGGCAGGTTGTTGATGCATTCATCACGAATTTCCACTTGCCGAAGTCGACTTTGGTAATGCTTGTTGCATCGTTTACGGGACGTGAAAATATCTTGAACGCATATCGACACGCCGTTTCAGAGAAGTACCGTTTCTTCAGCTTCGGCGATGCGATGTTTATTTATTGATACGGAGGAATTAATATATGAGTGAACCAGCTGTCAAATATCGGCTGATTAAAAAGGAAAAGCATACCGGGGCACGTCTGGGAGAATTGATCACGCCGCACGGAACCTTCCCGACTCCAATGTTCATGCCGGTTGGCACGCAGGCAACCGTCAAGTCGATGTCGCCGGAGGAACTTAAGGAAATGGGCGCCGGAGTGATTTTGTCAAATACCTATCATCTCTGGCTTCGTCCCGGCGAAGATCTTGTCAGGGAAGCCGGCGGACTGCATAAGTTTATGAACTGGGATCGGGGAATCTTGACTGATTCGGGCGGCTTTCAAGTGTTTTCCCTGGCTGAAATGCGCAACATTACGGAAGAAGGCGTTCATTTCAGAAGCCATTTGAGCGGAGAACCGCTCTTCCTGTCACCTGAAAAGGCAATTCATATCGAAAACTGCCTGGGATCTGACATCATGATGAGTTTTGATGAATGCCCACCGTTTTTTGAATCATACGACTACATCAAAAAATCAATCGAGCGTACAAGCCGTTGGGCCGAACGCGGACTTCGCGCTCATGAAAATCCAGAGACGCAGGCCCTGTTCGGAATCATTCAGGGCGGAGGGCACAGGGATCTTCGTGAACAAAGCGCAAGAGACCTTGTCTCGCTTGATTTTCCGGGATACTCGATCGGCGGTCTTTCCGTTGGCGAGTCAAAGGCTGAGATGAATCACGTCCTGGATTTCACGACGCCGCTCATTCCTGAAAACAAGCCGCGTTATCTGATGGGCGTCGGTTCTCCTGACGCTTTGATCGACGGAGCAATTCGCGGGATTGATATGTTTGACTGTGTTTTGCCGACGAGAATTGCAAGAAACGGAACATGCATGACTTCTCACGGACGTCTGGTGGTTAAAAACGCGAAATATGCGCGCGACTTTTCACCGATTGATGACAACTGCAATTGCTATACGTGCCGGAACTATACCCGCGCTTACGTTCGTCATCTGTTCAAGGCTGATGAAACGTTCGGGCTGCGTCTTACGAGCTACCATAATCTTTACTTCCTGCTCAATCTGATGAAACAGGTGCGTCAAGCCATTATGGATGACAATCTGCTTGAATTCAGGCAGGATTTCTTCGAACGCTACGGGTTGAACGTGGCTAACCCGAAGAACTTTTAAGTTTTAGTAAAAGCCATTAAAAGACTGGAAAAAATTCGTTATTTTTGATACAGTGTACTATAGTATTTTCCTAAGGAGTGAATAATTTGGCATCTTCAATTTCAACAATCGTTATGTTCGTCGTCTTGATTGCCTTGATGTACTTCATGATGATCAAACCGCAAAAAAAGCAGCAGCAGCAACATCAGAAAATGTTGTCTGAGCTTAAGCCGGGCGATGAAATCACGACAATCGGCGGACTTCACGCTGTCGTTTCTGAAATCGATACGGAAAAGGCGCTCGTTACGCTTGACTGCGACGGCGTTTATCTGGACTTCTCAAGAAACGCGATTGCACGCGTGACGAAGAAGGCTGAAAGCGAACCGGCAGCAGCAGCCGCTGAAGAAGAAAAAGCACCTGAAACAGAAGAAACGACTGAATCAGAATCCAAGTAATTCCTGGTTGCAGGAAGAGGCTGGGGAGAAATTCTGTCTTAAATTTAAAACACGTATGATTCATAATCATCTTTATGAATCGTACGTGTTTTTTTGACCGGATATCTGTCGGGGCTTCTAAGGGATGCGACGGCCAAAATAGTCTGCTTTATCATCATGACACAGTGAACGCACCTGCAAAAGCGGGGTAAAGGCAAAAAGCATGGTGGTTAAGGTGAGATCCGGCACCATTTTTTCAGTTATGCTGAACTTTTGTGAAATGCAGTACAGGCTGACATGGATGCCGGCACGAAGGAATTTCAGACGTTATGTTTGAAATATTATTGATTTTTTATGGCTTGTTGTTGAATTTCTGTGAAAATGAAGTGATTTGTCCCAACTTTGTCCCATTTGACATGTTACACTTACCACATAGAACAGGGTTGGTATCATGGAGAATC
>NZ_DAIUCE010000048.1:0-1731 GCF_036846325.1 Ligilactobacillus sp.
AATAATAATCAGTCTTCATAAGAAGATATTTGCCGTATATTCCTTCATTTGCATCCCCGTAATCACCGAATTCACTTATGCCCATAACGTATGTCTGCGGCTCGCCCAACTTTTCAGGGCGCTTGATGTCATGACGATGAAGCCGTCCTATTCTCTGAAGAATCAAATCCATAGGTGCAATGTCCGTATACAGTATGTCAAAGTCAATGTCCAAAGACTGTTCAAGAACCTGTGTGCCAATCACAATCATGCGTTCCGGCCTTCTTCCGTGTTTTCCAATTGCATCTTGAAGCATTTTCTCCTTTCTTGCCCTGTCGGGAGCCAGAAAAGCAGAATGCAACACCATCAGTTCTACATCACCCGGAACCAATTCAGCCAGCTTCTGTGCTCTCTTCACAGTATTGACAATGATTCCGGCAACTCCGCCATCATCTATCATCTCAAGGACATTTTCCATAAGTTCTTCATCGGATGAATCAAAGCGATGAATATGGACTGACTTATTCTGTTCTGCAACAACATCTCCAAAATCAGTAACCTGTCCGACATGAGTCCCGTCAAGATAACTCAGCAGGGGATATGCTTCTTCAGATTCCCAGTTATCGGGGAAAATGACTTTATCTTTCCATTTCTTCCCAAACTTTCCCTTTAAGTATGATCCAAACAACTGTATTCTCCTGTCCTTCGGCAATGTTGCCGACAAGACCACAACAGGAACGTGGTATGCCCCAAGCCATTCAATTGCCTTGTAAAGATAACTGTTCATGTATGCATCATATGCATGAGCCTCGTCAATGACAACAACCTTGCCGCTGAATCCAAGGTGTCTGAGGAAAAGGTGCTTCTGCTTCAATCCCATTAACAGGAGATTGTCAATGGTACCGACCGTGAATTTGGTGAGAATGGACTTCTTTCCTGAAAACCAGCTGTTGACGGTCACGGCGCCGTGAGTGTCATCTTCATCAACTATGTTTTCAGCATGAGGAAGATGACTGTAAGTTTGGTTGAACATGGCCTTTCCATGCATCAGCTTGATGCTTACATGCTCATTCTCATCTTCAGCTATGTTTTCCAACCACTCATTAACCCGGTCAAACATCGCATTGGCGGTTGCCTGGGTCGGCAATCCTATATAAAGTCCATCCCTTCCCGAAGCATATGCAAGCTGTTCGGCGGCTGTCAGCGCTATCTCAGTCTTTCCGATTCCCATCGGTGCTTCAATGACAACGATTCCCGGTTTCCTTATTCTTCCTATGGCATCTGACATGATTTTCTGAACATTACGAGGCTTGAATCCCCAGCGTTTCTCATAATTACTGTCAACGTCGAAAACAGGTCCGAACTGAACTGCATCATCACGATTCCAGTTCGTTATTGCAGAACGATACCGCAAGTCAAGATCAACATCAGATGCTGGCTCGTCGATGTTAATCAGCGGAAACATAGGTATCTGATGATTATTATCAAGATACTCACTGGACGCAAGCCAGTCCGCCATAATCAGCAGCCCCTCGAAAAGCACCGCCTGCGGCTGACCGATTTTTTCCGGCAGATCTGACAATGAATCATACCCGGATGCACTTAGCGCCTCTTTCAGAAGATATTCCTGGATACTGCTCCATTTCCTGCGTAAATCACAGTCATTGTCCCTTTGAAAATAATTGGATGTGTAATCTTCAAGCTGATTGTCTGCATCAACAATCCGAACCTCAATATCGTCAATCCAGACAT
>NZ_DAIUCE010000048.1:1741-13831 GCF_036846325.1 Ligilactobacillus sp.
AACAACATTAAACGGCTTGCCGTGATGTCCGCCGATTATTGCACATACTTCTTTAGATACGTCCCAGTCTCTCAGTAATACTTCTCCCGCCAGGTTATGAGGGGAATGTTTCCTTGACTCCAGCAATGCACTGTCCAGACCGCTAAATCCTGCTCCAACAAGCCTCTTGACAAGATAGTCATCGAGTTCATCATCCCTGATATATGATTTCTTGGTCTGAAAGGCAGGGGTCGCCTTGCCAATGTCATGAACGGCGCCAAGAAACCTGATAAACTTCAGCAATTCCTCTTCTGAATCAAATCCTTCCCTCATCACCTCTCTTTGTCCGTCATCAATCCAGTGATTGTAAATCCATCCGATTACATTCTTTGTATCCATGAGATGTACAATAAGCGGCAACCACATCGGCTGTCCGTCCTGAACATTCTTCTTGGCCCATAGTGAATATGCCATTTCCTTGATTTTATCCATAGGATCACCTCCATGTCCGTCTTTCTAAAAATATGCTCTTATAGATTCTTAAAATCATCCTTAACGTCTTCCTTCCTCCTCCACTCCATTCCCCCCGCCGTCTTCTGCTTTCCCTTCAGGCAGAGACAGATTCCGACGGTGTTCTTGAAACCGAAATGCCGTGCCGCTTCCGTAGCCGTCTGGAACTCGCCGCAACAGATGTTGTTCTTGAAGGCCTGAATCGGACCGGTGTTCCAGTTCCCCGATTTTCTTTTCCTTCTCCTCCTGAATCTGTAGTCCGTGGATGCGGCGCGTCCCGGGTAGTCCCACTTGAGATTCTTGACATTGTTGTTGCCTTCTTTTCCGTCGATGTGACGCACGAAGGTTCGTTCAGGATCGTCATTTTCGATGAACGTTCTGGCAACGACCTGGGCTACGGTGTAGTTCTTCCTGTTGCCGTCCTTGTCAACCAGCCGGATTACCTTGGCACCGCTTCTGAGCCTGCTGCACTTGAGAATTCTCCTTTTGGAAATCGTTCTGTAGCCTCTGGACGTTTTGATCGTCCTTGGCAGGCTCATGATCTTGCCGGTATCGGATACCATGTATCGTCCTTCGTAACCTTTGATCTCCTTCCACACCATGTTTTTTGCCTCCTTTCGTTCATCAACCATCATCTTGAGTCTTATCATACGCTTTTTTCAGACGCTAATTCCCGCAAATTTGCGGTAGTTAGCATTTTTTTGCAAAAAAAACACCGAAATCATGAAAAATGATTTCGGACATCTCCTTTAATTCAATTTGATGCTGTCGGCATTATACCATTTATACCCGTGTCGCTCGCAATATGCATCGATTTTCCTTGAAAGCTCCCTGCCGGCACGATATTCGACGATGTAGACGTCAAGTCCTGCTTTCCTGGCCTTCTTGAGGTATCCTTCGTAATAAGCCGTATCTTCCCTGGACTGCCTGCCATATTCTTTCTTGTCAAAATGGTAAGTCGTGAATACGTCTTCCTGGTTGATTCCGTCATAAAGCCTTCTGGCGCTGCCGTCCTTCAACGTTTCGGAAATAAAGACGTCTCCTCCGTTGACAATCAGCTTAAACCCCTGTCGTTTGAGAGATGCAAGCATCGACTTCAGACTCTGGTAGACTTCAGGCGTATGATATCGATGATATACATCGGCATTGTCGATGAACAAACCGTCAAAGCCACGTTCCTTATACACCCGGGCGCGTTCCTGAACCACCAGGCGCTGCCACTTTTCCCTGGTGACGTCTACCCAGTGCTCATCCGGCCAGCCGTCGTATCGGTCAAGCATGACGTCTTCATACCTTTTACAGTAGGGCTGAGAATTTTCAAGCGAACCGATGTTGAGGTAAGCATAGACATGCCTGCCGTCTTCCTTCAAGGATTCAACCTGCCTGCTTGTGAAGTTGCTCGGCTCGACGACTACGCTATCATATCGTTCGTATTTTTTTCGCTGATTCATGGCATCGCCGGTAAACACGCCGTAATCAAAAGTTTCTCTGCGGCATGCCACGAGAAGCACGGTTACTGCCGAAAAGAGCATGGCCAGGTATTTTATGTACTTCACTTCCATAACCCCTCCGTTATGCTTTAACAACATTTAACCTTTTAATGTTGACTTGCAAAGACTATTCCCACTCAAAGTTCTCTTTTCCCGCACCGAGTTCAAAGTGATACTTCACAAGTCCGAAATCTTCTCCGCAGGTGTCGCATTTCAAGGAAACCTTATGACCTTTTCCGATGATCCAAAAATTCTGTCTGCCAAGTGCAGTGGGTGCAAGCAGCGCTGCATTCACACCGGCAGCGAACCAGTCCGGCATTTCACCCTCGTATGAACTGACTGCCTCAACATCCTTCTGCCTGTGCTGTTTTCCGGCGGTTGCCCCGTACCCGACAACGATGATGCCGATTACTTTTTGACCGGGAACTTTTCCTTCGACGGCTTTTTTGCTGAACGTTCCGCCGATCCACCAGGTGTTGAGTCCAAGCGTCTGGGCGTAAAGCATCAGATCCGCCCCGACATATCCCAGGCGTTCGTTCAGATCAGCGCTTTCCTTTCCCGCCATGATAAAATAGTTGTCGGCATTTCTGGAAGTCAGTTTTCCCATAAGATTCAGTGCAGAAGAATCCCCTGTCTCCAGTTTGACATGCACCTGATATTTTTCGTTGTCCTCTTCGATGCGCCTTTTCAAGGCCGAGACCGTTTCCAAATCAAGTTCTTCATCCCGATAGCTGCGCACGACGTGTCGTTTCTTCATTGCCTCTTTAAGATCCATATGTTATTTCCTCCTTATATTCAGAATATATCATTTTTATGCAGCAGACTGCAATAAAAAACAACCCGCTGTGATGCGGGCTGTCCTAAACAGCCGGTTCGGTAATTGATTTCAATTCCCTTCTGGACGTTTGGGACGAACACGTTGAATTCGAGCGAGCCGGATTTGCTTTTGGCCTCAATGTGAGCTCCTGAAGGAACCAGATTTCCTTCTTCGAACAAATCGGTGACGCGGTAGCGGACCTGTTCATTTTGATCAAGTGCTTTCCTGACTAGCCCTTCATAATAGTTCTGTCCGGTCGAATCTGCGCTTTGAGCCTCATTTGCCCAGGCCGTCTGCGTTGCGATGTTGTCAGGATTTGACTCAGATGCGTCGAATCCCTTCAGTCCCCCGACCAGGGCATAGGCCAGCAAGTGACCTCTGTCGTAAGCATGAGAGTACCGGCCGCTCAGATTGAGCTTTTGCCTGAAACCGTCGGGGCGCCAGTCGGTCCTTCCCTGGCCTGTTTCGCTTCGATTCCTGTATTGTCTGGTTGTCCTGTTCAACCAGGCATCCCCGATCATTGCGCCGTTTTCCTTTCTGTTGACCGCATACGGAGCACTTGAAACATCGGCATTCAAATCGTTCCTGTTATCATCGATGATGAAGGCACCATGTCCGTTCCACTCGATTTTCTGTCCGAGTCTCTGCCTGACTGAAGCGCTCATGACACTTTCCGCAAGCTGCCTGTCCGGCGTATATTCGTCATTTTCAACATGACTGGTTTGAGTCTGATGCCCTTGATTCAACCACTCGTCCAGACCGATTTTCCTGCCAAAGGCAGTCCAGCTCAGCAAGACCAGTCCGACGGCAATAATCAGGGTCACAAGGCTTTTATTCTGTTTTCTTCTTCTGACCATTTTCTTTCCTCTGCATTTCACAAGATGTTTCCATTATAACAAAAGGAGCCGGAAAAAACTGATGCTTTATTAGATTTACCCGTAAAATGCAGTTCCCCCAGCCTCTTCTGCATAGATGAAGGTAGTCTCTGCGCTTATTGGCAATCCGTTGCTGGCAGCGGGCTTTATTGACTCTTGCACGCTTTCAAAAATCTTTTTTTCAATCTTTTCATAAATTTCATTTGACATTATGTCTTCCTATATCGTATAATAAATGACGTTGCGATGGTTCGGTAGCTCAGCTGGATAGAGCATCCGCCTTCTAAGCGGACGGTCGTGAGTTCGAATCTCACCCGAATCATTCATAACTTCCTAACCGAGCTTTTGGGGCTCGGTTTTTTTGTACAACAAAAAAACCGGGAATCATCCCGGATTTCCCTTGACATACTGAATGTTTTCCCTGTTAAGCAATTCGCCGATTTCTTCCAGCATCTTCTGGTCTTTTCTGAGCCAGAATCTTCTGTCCAGCATTTTCTTCGTCTGTTTTGCATCATCTTCGACGATGACCGGTATTGGTCCCAGATATCGTTTCATGATGTCAAACAGCTGTCGTTTCGTTTCTACCGTAATCGTGCTTGAAAAATGCAGTGCAATATATTCAATCGGCTCGACACGGTCGACCACGAAGGAAAGACCGTTTCGATCCTGGACCCTGCCGTAAAACAGCAGCTCTGCATTTTCTCTCAATCCCTTGTGATACCTCAGGAACTGCTTCGGGAAAAAAGGCGCCTCGATTTCGCCGGTCTGATCAACGCATGTGACAAATGCCATCTCATCACCCTTTTTGGTTTCGATTTCCTTGATTTCCCTGACTCTGACAAGAATAATCGCCTGCTGATCAGGAACAAGACTGGCAATCGAGCTTGTTCCGATGCCTTGTGCAAACGCACTGTATTTGTCAAGCGGATGAGCTGACAGATATACGCCAAGATACTCCCTTTCCTTTGCCAGACGATCGTCCAGGGTCAGTTCCCTGACGCTTTTCCTGCTTGGAGCCATAAGCGATTCAAGCAGAGGATCGTTCATCGAAAGCTGATCGTACTTCACCAGAACTTCAAGGTTGCTCAGCATTTGACTTCGACTGTCTCCAAAGGAATCAAATGCGCCGACGTAGATCAGCGTTTCAACAATCGGCCGATATCTTCTGGCGATTTTTTCGCGTTCTTCTGCAACACTATCACTATCCTGCCTGTCAACAAGCGCCCGGTCAACCATCCTGTTCATGAAATCATCAAGGCTTTTAAAAGGTCGATATCCTCCGGCATGACGTTCGGCCAGAATCTGCCTGATAAAATCGAATCTGACTCCCTTCACGGACAAAAAACCGAACATGATGCCGCCGTCCGCAATGCGGAAATCATAACTGCTTTTATTGATGTCCGGCGCAAGAATCTTGATTCTGCGCTTTCTGGCAGCCGCCAGAAAACTTTGAGTCTTCTCAACGTTTCCAATAACGGTACTCAGCAGCGCACAATAGAATTCTGCCGGGTAATGAGCCTTAAGGTAAGCCATCTGAAAAGCCATCTTCGAATACGCAACGGCATGGGAGCGGTTGAATCCGTATTCTCCGAACCGCTCGATGTAATCGTAAACACGCAATGCGTCCTCTTTTGAAAATCCTTTTTTCTGAGCGCCTGCAACGAATTTGACGCGCATTCTTTCAATCGTTTCATGTTCCTTCTTGCTGATTGCCCGACGCAGAATATCGGCTTCGCCCAACGTAAAGCCGCCCATTCTTGACGAAACCTGCATGGCCTGCTCCTGATAGACGATGATTCCGTAAGTGCTCTTCAGGATTGGTTCCAAAACCTTTGCCGGATAGGAAACAGGTTTTCGCCCGTGACGTCTTGCCGTAAATTCGTCAATATTTCGAATCGGTCCCGGGCGGTACAAGGCGTTCAAAGCAACGATGTCTTCGAAATTCTCAGGTCTGATCTTAAGCATGGCCTGCCTGATTCCATATGAATCAAATTGAAAAATTCCTTCCGTCTTCGCATTGTAAAAGAGCTCCAAAGTTTTCTTGTCATCAAGCGGTATCCGTTCAAGATCAAGATTTGCCGCATTATTTTGGTTCACGAGATCCTTTGCCGTATTCAAAATCCGCAAATTCTTCAAACCTAAAAGGTCGATTTTAAGCAGGCCGGCTTTCTCAACCGGCTTTTTTGAAAACTGGGTCATCAAATAACCGTCATTTCCAACCTGAACCGGAACGACTTCGTCAAGATTCTGATCGCTCAGGACAATTCCGGCAGCATGAGTCGAAAAATGCCTTGGCAGACCTTCAAGTTTTTGAGCAGTTTCAAACAACAACTCGTTTCCTTTGCTGTCCGCAATCAGATTCTTGATTCGCTGGGATTCCGAACGGGCACGCTCAAGCGTCATCTTATCTCCGAAAGGTATCGCCTTTGACCAGACATCAGTCTCAGCCTGAGTCAGTCCGAATACGCGACAGCTGTCACGCAGGGCCTGCTTGGCACCGAACGTGTCAAACGTGATGATTTGTGCCATGTGTCGGCTTCCGTACGTATCATAAACATATTTGATGATCCGGTCACGCCTGTTGTCTGGAATGTCCAGGTCAATGTCAGGCATTTCGTGTCGTTCCTCATTCAGGAAACGCTCAAACAAAAGATTATATTTGATTGGATCAACGTCGGTAATGCGCAGGACGTAAGATACCAGTGATCCGGCAGCAGACCCGCGCCCCGGACCGACGATGATGCCGGCTGAGCGCGCGTATTGAGTAATTCCGCTGACAATCAGGAAATAGTCTTCAAATCCCATTTCCTGAATCACCTTGAGCTCATAGTCAAGACGAGCCTGATAAACATCGACTTTATCAGGATTTTCCCTGAAGCAGCGCTTGATTCCGTCATTGCACAGCCTTCTCAGATAATCATGTGCCGGAATTTCTGCAACGCCCTTTTGAAATTTGTAGTGTGGCAATGAAGTTTCAGACGGAGTCAGCCAGAAGTCAACTTCCGAAAGAAGCTGGCCGGTTTGTTGGAATTCAGCTTCCATCCCTGCTTCTTCATAATCATTTTGATACTCCCCGGGCATTTTTAAGTAATCAGGACCGGACATTCGATGACCGGGATCGATTCTTTCATTCGCATCGATTGCCTGAAGGACCTGTTGTCCAAAATAATCCTCCGGCTTCAGGTATTCCACTTTCGACAAGGCAATCTGCGGAATCTTCATCGTTTCTGCGATTCGATACGCATCAAGCAGGAGTTCGCGTGAAAACTGAGGCCCCTTGCCCAAATACAGTTCTGCACCGTTTGCCTGCAGTTTTTCAAAAAACTTCGGTGAACTTGCAACCTTGATAGACTCGGGCGAAACAATCACCGCCACCCCGTCAAGATAATCCTTTATATCATCGCATGTTTGCGGATTGTCATGCGGATCAGAGCCGTTTTCAGACAGTTTGCCTGATGAAATTCTCACCAGATTGCGATACCCCGCTGAATTTTTGGCAAGCAAAAGCAAGGAAATCGGCTCTTCTTCACCATCTCCCTGCATATTAAGCTCAATTCCGATTACCGGTTTTCTTATTCCGTATTTACGACATGCTTCAAAAAATTCAAACGCGCCATAAAGGACGTCAACGTCGGTCAGACAAAGCGCCTCATAGCCCATCCTGCTTGCGGCTTCAACGTACTCACTGATTTTAAGCGGGCTTTGCAACAGACTATATGAGCTTTTTACCTGAAGCGGTGCAAACATTTTGCGTCATCCTTTCTAAAATAAAAACACATGTACGCTATTTGCTTATATTATACTAAAATTTCCAGGATACTTCCATTTTTTTGCGACAAATTTACCAAATTATTTGTGAAATGAAAAGAAGTTTGTGCTACAATATGTAACGAATGAGAGGTGTTTTCAAATGGCAAAACAACTGACTATTTTGGTCTGGGGCGCTATTTACGGCGAAGTTATCGGATACGTGCTTTCCGCTTTGGGCGGGACTGCGTTCGATCCCGCAATGAGTGCCGTCATTCCCGCAATCGGCGGACTGATTGCAATCAATCTCTTATCGCTTTTCGTTAAGAGTCCTGAAAGAAAATAATAAAAAAGTCGAGATTGAACATCTCGACTTTTTTATTATCAATCCACAGCCACCGCTGAAGAATCAAAGCTCAGTTTTCCATTTTCATCCAGATCAATCAAAACCTCTGAATGTGGCAGAATATTTCCCGCAATAATCTCTTTTGCAAGCGGCGTTTCGACGTTGTTGGTAATGAAACGCTGCAGAGGACGTGCGCCGTAAGCCGGATCATATCCCTTATCGGCCAGCCAGTCGCATGCGCTGTCAGTAATCCTGAGCGTGATTTCCTGATCTTCAAGCCGTTTTGAAAGCTGCGAAACAAACTTTTGAACGATTTTTTGAATGGCTTTTATTCCAAGCGGTGCAAACATGATGATATCATCAATCCGGTTCAGGAATTCAGGCTTGAAATGCGTCTGCGCAAGCTTCATCACTGCCTGTCTGGTCTCATCGGAAACTTTTCCGTCTGCCTGAACATTGTCAAGCAGAATACTTGAACCAAGATTGGACGTCATGATGAGGATTGTGTTCTTGAAATCAACAGTCCGTCCCTGGCCGTCAGTCAGGCGGCCGTCATCAAGAACCTGCAGCAGGATGTTGAAGACGTCCGGATGAGCCTTTTCAATTTCATCAAATAAAACAATCGTGTAAGGATTGCGCCGGACGGCCTCCGTCAGCTGTCCGCCTTCCTCGTAGCCGACATAACCGGGAGCCGCTCCGACCAGACGCGACACCGAAGCTTTTTCCATGTATTCTGACATATCGATTCGAACCATGTGTTTTTCTGAATCGAACAGATTCTCTGCGAGTGCCTTGGCAAGCTCGGTCTTACCAACGCCAGTCGGTCCAAGAAACATGAACGAGCCGAGTGGTTTGGAAGGATCCTGAAGTCCCGCTCTTGAGCGAAGAACCGCATCAGCCACTGCATCAACGGCCTCATCCTGTCCGATGACCCGTTCATGCAAAGTGTCTGCCAGATGCAGGAGCTTCTGCCGTTCCCCTTGAACAAGCTTTGCAACCGGAATGCCCGTCATGCGGCTGACGACTTCTGCAATTTCATTTTCCGTGACGGATTCTTCAACGAGCCAGTCTTCAGGCCGCTTCGTATTTTCAAGTTCTTCCAGTTCGCCTTCAAGTTTTGGAATGACCGCATGCTGCAGGCGGGCTGCTTCTTCAAGGTCATACTTGTTTTCTGCTTCTTCAAGATCATGCTTTGCCCTGTCGATTTCCTGCTTTTTGTCAGAAACTTTCTGAATGTCTTCCTTTTCGCTTTCCCAGCGCATCTTGAGCTTGTTCGCCCGCTCGCGTGATTCAGCGAGATCTTCCTGAAGTTCCTCCAGACGTTTCCTTGAAGCCGGATCATTTTCCTTTTTCAAGGCAGCTTCTTCGACTTCCTGTCTCATCAGCTGACGTGTGACCTGATCAAGTTCAGTTGGCATCGAGTTCATTTCGACTCTGATTTCGGCACATGCTTCATCGATCAGGTCAATTGCCTTGTCAGGCAGGAACCGGTCGGTAATGTAACGGTTTGAAAGCGTCGCTGCAGCCACGAGGGCATTATCGTGAATTCTTACGCCGTGATGAATCTCATAGCGCTCCTTCAGTCCCCGCAGAATCGTAATCGTGTCTTCAACGTCCGGTTCCTTGACTAGAACCTTTTGGAAACGTCTTTCCAAAGCCTTGTCCTTTTCCATGTATTCACGATATTCGTCAAGCGTGGTTGCCCCTATCAAATGCAGTTCTCCGCGCGCAAGCATCGGTTTCAGCAAATTGCCGGCATCCATGCTTCCTTCAGTTTTTCCGGCACCAACGATGTTGTGAATCTCATCAATGAATAGGATGATCCGGCCTTCGCTCTTGGTTACTTCCTTCAAGACTGCCTTCAGGCGTTCTTCAAATTCGCCGCGATACTTGGCACCTGCAATCAATGCTCCCATGTCAAGCGAGAAGATCGTCTTGTCCTTCAGATTGTCCGGGACGTCCTTTTTCACGATTCTCTGTGCCAGGCCTTCAACAATGGCGGTCTTGCCAACGCCGGGCTCACCGATTAGAACCGGATTGTTCTTCGTCTTGCGTGACAGGATTCTGATCACGTCACGAATTTCCTCATCGCGCCCGATGATTGGATCCTGTTTGCCGGAACGAACCTGCTTGACAAGGTCAACGCCGTATTTTTCAAGTGCCTTGTATTGTTCTTCCTGATTCTTTGATGTCACTTTCTCGCCACCACGCATTTCTTCAACGACTTTCTTCAGTTTTTTCTCATCTGCACCATGAGCGGTCAGATATTCGCTCAACGGATTGTACTTCTGCTTCATCAAGGCAAGAATCAACGTGTCGATTGCAACGTACTCATCCGAAAACTTGGTTCTGAGCGTTTCAGCATCCTGCATCAATCGGTACATGTTCTGCGAAAGACTCTGCCCGTAGGCATTCGTTCCTTCGACAACGGCAATCCTGTCAAGTTCCTCATCTATCTTCCTTTCAAATGAAGCAACGTCAACACCAGCTTTTTTATAAACATCAGCCGCAAGTTCGCCAGGTTGAACTAAGAATTTGAACAGATGCGGAATTTCGATTGCCTGATGATGCCTTGCAACCGCAATTTTCTGTGCCTCAGAAAGCGCATCCTGCACCGCCGAGGTAAATTTTGGTTCTTCACTCATAAAAAGCCCTCCGATCAAACTTTCTTACAAATCAATTTTACAACGTTTTATCGCAAATGTGGTCACTTTTGCTGCAAATTGGTCAAAAAAGGTCAAAGTTTAACCTTTCCTTAAAAATCGTGCATATTCTGAAGGATCGACTCTTGAATTCAGCAAAAAAACGCGCAGAATTGCGCGTGAAATCATTATTTGATATATGCGTACTTGTAATTCCACTGCGTTCCGGCTGTATTGTGGATGATGCCCCTGACGCTCTTTTTCTGCATATATGCCGTCGTCTGCTGATAAATCGGCGTCACGCCCTGATCGGCATTGAAAATTCTGGCTGCTGACACCAGATCCTGCCAGCGCCTGTCTTCATTATTTGCATCCTCACCCTCTGCCTTTTTGATCAGAGCATCATATTGCGGATTCGAATATTTGCCATAATTGTATGAAGTGCCGGTCAGCGGAATCTGCAGGAACGTAATCGGATCATTGAAATCTCCGCCCCAGCCTGAAACATAGATATCATAATCGCCTCTTTGAGCCCTGTCCGAAGCGCTTTTGCCGGGAATTGAGGCCAAATTCACCTTGATTTTCGGAAAGACCTTCGTATATTGAGACTGCAGATACTGTGTCAGAGGACCGTTATTGGCATTGTCGTTTGCGGCCAGAATCGTCACCGTCAGCTTGTCTGCTCCGATTTCCTTCATGCCCTTTTCAAAATATATTCTGGCTTTTGCCTCATCGTGGCCGACAGTGCCGGAAACCGCCTGTTCCTTTGCAAAATCAGTCCCGTTTTTCGGATCATGTGCCAGATTTCTTGCGACAAAGCCTGTCGGAAGGCTGGAACCATCGCCAAAGACCTTATTGATCAGTACTTTCCGGTCAAGAGCAAGTGAGAATGCCAGGCGGATGTTTCTGTTGTTAAGCGCCTTTCTGATCATCGGATCCTTAGCCTGGAAGTTATATGAAAGATACGAAACGTATGAATATGGATATTGCCTGAATTCCTGATTATTCTTCAGACTTCTGACCTGCTGGTTCGAAAGCGGCGTCATGTCCAGCTTATCCTGAGAATAAAGCTGATAGCCAGTATTCGTATTTTCAACGACCTTATAGGTTATCTTCTTGAGTTTGACCGAACTCTTGTCCCAATACTGATTGTTTTTGACAAAATTCCACTTGTCGGAAGTTCCGTTCCAGTCTGTCATTTTGAAGGGACCGGAATATACCATATATTTTGAGCGCGTTGCATATTTTTTGCCGTACTTTTCAACAACCTTTTGATTTTGCGGCCCGAAAAGCGGGTAGGCGAGCAGGACTTTGAAATAGGCAATCGGCTTGTCAAGCTCAACCTGAACGGTATTTTTGTCAAGTGCCTTGATGCCGAGCCTGTCGGTGCTCAACTTTCCGGACGCAATTTCATCGGCATTCTTGACGCCTGAAAACAAGTATGAGTACGGAGATTCGGTTTTCGGATCGATTGACCTTCTCCAGGAATAAACGAAATCGTCAGCCGTAATCCTGTCACCGTTGCTCCACTTGGCATTCCTGAGTTTAAAGGTCCATGTCAGTCCGTCCTTTGAAACCTTGCCGGATTTTGCCAGGCCGGGAGTTGCCTTTCCGTTCTTTCCCAACCGGTAAAAGCTTTCAAAGATATTGCCTGTCTGTCCGTATCCGGTTGATTTTGAAATAT
>NZ_DAIUCE010000049.1:0-13687 GCF_036846325.1 Ligilactobacillus sp.
TCCACCAAGTTTGGTGGACGAAGCGCTGGAATTTCCACGATGTTTGGTGGGTGAGGCGTGAATTTTCCACGAGGTTTGGTGGGTGAGGCGCTGGATTTTCCACCAAGTTTGGTGGGTGAGGCGTGGATTTTCCACCAAGTTTGGTGGATGAGGCGTGAATTTTCCACCAGAATTGGTGGGTGAAATGACCTGCATCTGCAAAGGCACCTCTGAGCCTGAGTGTCTGACAGATGTCAGGCCAAAACAAAGACACGCATGACCCGCGAGGACAATTGTGAATCATACGTGTCTTGAATTTGAGACGGATTTTTTCTACAGCTTGTAAAGCAGTGACTTCTTCAGGAACTCATCCATGGAAGGTCCGTCGTTTCTTGGTGCAAAGCATGTGTGTCCGGTGTCAAGCTTTGAAATCATGGACATTTCGTCATCCGTCAGCGTGAAGTCGAAGATGTCAAGGTTCTGCTTCATTCTCTGCAGATTGGCAGACTTGACGACAGGGACGATGCCGCGCTGTGTCAGCCAGCGCAGTGCAACCTGGGCTGCTGACTTGTGATGGCTGTCTGCAATTGAAAGAAGTGTCTCGTTTTCAAAAAGCCCCGTCTGACCGGCGGCAAGAGGTGACCATGCCTGCATCAGGATGTCATGCTGCTCCATGTATGCACGTTCCGGTTCACGCTGGAAGAACGGGTTGCATTCTACCATGTTGACTGCGGGCTTGACCTTGTTCCAGAAGATGAAGTCAGAAAGCCTGTCCGAGGTGAAGTTGTCAACGCCGATGGCCCTGATCCTTCCTGCAAGATGAAGTTCCTCAAGTGCGCGCCAGGCACCGTAGAGGTCATTGTACGGCTGGTGGATGAGATAGAGGTCAAGATAGTCAAGGCCGAGTTTCTTCATTGAGCGCTCAAAGCCTCTTTTTGCCCCCTCGTAGCTTGTGTCCGTAATCCAGAGCTTGGTTGTCACGAAGAGGTCTTCTCTTTTGACCCCGCATCTTCTGATGGCCCGTCCCACGGCTTCTTCGTTGCCATAGGCTGCGGCCGTGTCAATCAGACGATAGCCGGACTGAATGGCGTTGACGACGGCCTGTTCGCATTCGTCCGGGTCAGTCATCCTGAAGACGCCATAGCCGATTGGCGGCATCTTGACTCCGTTGTTCAATGTGATTTCCATGTTTTTCATTTCAGTTCCTCCTTTGAGTTGTTTTCCAGAATTGTAAATCGTCTTGACGGCCTGTAGTGGATGAGCAGAATCAGAATCAGCAGGGCGGTTGTTGCGAGACTTGCCGGGTAGGCTGACATGATGGTCCTGAATGTCCTGTTTTGCGGGAAGATGAACAGGATCCAGGTGATGCGGATTCCGCACACGCCGATGATGGTCATGACCGCCGGAATGAGAGAGATTCCGAATCCCCTCAGGTATCCGCTCATCACTTCATAAAGCATGCTGAATGTATAGGCCGAAAAGACCATGATGAGTCTGGTGTAGCCGATTTTGATGACTTTCGGATCAGCTGTGAAGATTGTAAGCAGGTGTCTGCCGAAGAAAAGCACGAAGAAGATGGCGGCTGCCGATGCGACTGCATCCTCTATCAGACACAGTGCAAGCACCTTTTTGCACCGCTTCAGCTTTCCCGCTCCTGCATTCTGCCCGACAAACGTCGTGCAGGCCTGGCTGAACGAGTTGAGCACGTCATAGGCGAAGACCTCGATGTTGTATGCCGCACTCGATGCGGCGATGACGACCGTACCCAGGCTGTTGATGGCAGTCTGGATGACGATGTTCGACAGTGCGAATACTGCGCTCTGGACCCCGGCGGGAACGCCGATTTTCAGGATGCGTCCCAGAACCTTCGTGTCGATGCGGATTTTGACAGAATCGATTCTCACCGGCTGCCTCGTTGTCCTGAGGATGCCAAGCAGGACAAGACAGCTGACGAAGTTGGAAAATACAGTGGTGAATGCCACGCCGGCCACTCCCAGGTGCAGGACGGCTGCTGCAAGAAGGTCGAGGATTATGTTCAGGACACTTGATATTCCGAGGGCGATTAGGGGAATGTGTGCATCCCCCACGCTTCTGAAGATTGCCGACTCGAAGTTGTACATCAAGATGACGGGCATCCCGAGCAGATATATTCTCAGGTATGTCAGCGCAAGAGGCATGACGTCGTCTGGAATGTTGAACGACGAAAGCATTGGTTCTGCCGCCAGTTCACCGATGATGGTCACGAGGATTCCGGCAAGAAATGCGAAGACAAGCGAGGTGTGAACGGCCGACTTCACCGTTTTGAAATCCTTTCTGCCGATGGAATTGGCGATGACGACGTTTGCGCCAAGTGCGATTCCGACGAAGAGATTGATGATCAGGGCGATGACGGAACTGTTTGCTCCGATGGCCGCAACGGCAGCCGTTTTCATCGATCCCGTGAAGTTGCCGGCAACGGCCACGTCAGCGGCGTTGTACATCTGCTCAAGAACAGAAGTCATTGCAACGGGCAGTGCAAACATGGGCAGTCTGCTCCAGATCGGGCCGTGCAGCATGTCTACTTTGAGTTCCATTGAGAGAAATCCCCTTTCTGATGTGTCTGTATCAAGTATATGTTTTTGCGGATTTTATAACAAATACTTATTGAGAATATGCTATCATAGCTTTTGGGAATGATATTGACTGAAAGGAAGTGATCTGGATGGAAATAAGGTTGCTGCGCTATTTTCTGGCCGTCGCACATGAGGGAAACATCACGCGTGCGGCGGAAGCACTGCATATCTCGCAGCCTTCGCTTTCAAAGCAGATGATGGAACTTGAAGGACAGCTTGGAAAAAAGCTTTTCATAAGGGGAAAGAGAAGGATTTTTCTGACTGATGACGGCCGTCTTCTGCGCAGGCGCGCCGAGGAAATCGTGGAAATGGTTGACAGGACGGTCAGAGATCTCAGCGCAAGGGAGGAAGTGAGCGGATCGGTGTCATTCGGCGGGAACCCGACCGAAAGGATTCTTGAAGCCTGCTCTGAGATGCGCAGGGAGTATCCGGGCGTTGACTTTCAGTTCTACAGCGGAGATGCAATTGACGTCACGGAGCGTCTTGACCACGGCAGCATTGACTTTGCTGTTTTTCTTGAACCGGTTGACGTCATGAAGTATGAGTATCTTTCCCTGAACGAGTCCTCGCGGTGGGGGCTTTTGGTGAAACAGGACGGTGAAATTGCACGCAGGGGTTTTGTTTCAAGGGACGACATCGCGTCGGTGCCGCTTGTATTCCATCGTCGGGAGGGACTTCAGAGTCTGATTCTGAGATGGAGCGGAAAGAAGATTGAAGACCTGGACATTGCGGCCACCTATAATGTTGTCAACGGTGAGCCGGGCAAATTCGTCAGAAAGGGTCTTGGCTGCTTCATTACAACGGAGGACCTGGTTTCCGGGATGACGGGAGACGACCTGGTTTTCTGTCCCTTTGAGCCCGAACTCAGAATAAGTTATGCGCTGGTCTGGAAGAGATATAAGGAAATGTCACGGACGGCAGAGAAATTTCTGGAAAGTGTCCGCAGGAATCTGAAGGACTGACAGGTAACGGGCAGGGCTTCGTCAAAATGCTGGCGGAGCTCCTTTTTTTCGGGAATATATGCCCACTGTTTTTGGTAAATCCAGTGTCAATTTCCAGGAATGAATAAATTTCAGGATGAAAAAGTTTCGATGCGACACTTATTGTCACATTGATGACATAAGATGAATACATAACCAAGAGAAAGCAGGAGGAGCAAAGATGGGCAGAAACGACAATTCAAAAGGAAGATTAAAAGGTGTCATTAGTGAAAATTTCAGGAAGTACGGGGAATTTGTGGGGACCATTTACCACGGACCGGTGATTGCACACATAAAAGATTCTATTTTGCGTTCAAAAAGTTAAATAGACTGTTTTCGTTGAAAATCGTTAGTCTGCTTTTCCCGTCATGCCTCCGAGTTTGAGAGCCTGATGACAGATGTTTGTCAATGTAGAAATGATGATGAGAAAGAAACTATGTCTCGAATAAAAGACCCGGATGAAGTTTGCATTAATTGCAAATCATCCGGATCTTTGTGTATACGGGATAGTTCTTCAGCGAATACTGTATTTTACGTGCAAATCCCAAAAACCGGCAATTTGCCCGTAAGGATGAGCAGGGCAGCAGGAGCATGTGCGCGGCTGGGAAATTTGTCTTCCTGCATCAGTGCTCATATAAGTCCGTTTTCAAGACAATAATGGTAGATTCCGTCGTCCTTTACGTGGCTGCAGCTGTCCGTTGCGACCCTGCGGAGGTTTTTCGAGGCGTTTGCCATTGCGACGCTGTTTCCAACGGCCTTGAACATCGCGATGTCGTTGTCGCCGTCGCCGAATGCGATGGCTTCTGATTCGTCCAGGCCGTAGAATTCGAGCACCTTCCTGACGCCGAGTCCCTTGCCGCCGTTTTTGGGGATGATGTCAACGGCGCGGTCCCACCAGGCGGTTATTTCCGCACCTTCGACGTTTTTGGTGATTGCCGGATACTCTTCACTTCTTCCACCCATCATGATCTGATAGACGTCCTCGTCTGAAGCAACTTCGTCAAAGTCGTCCGCGACAATGACGGGGGTGTCCGACACTGCGTGATAGTCCGCAAGGTCTCTGTCCGAGCCGTTTGATGCGAGCCTGTCCTTTGTCGCAAGGGTGACCGGGCGGCCCAGCTGCTCTGCATTTTCAATGAGCTTTCTGACATCTTCTCTTGGTATCGGATTGCTGAAGATGGTCTTTGATCCGGTGAAGCAGTAGGAGCCGTTGAACGTCAGGAAGACGTCGAAGTCCGCTCCTGGAAATTCGGGTATTTCAATCGGGGAGCGGCCGGTTGCGATGCAGATCTTCGTGCCGTTTTCCTGCAGGCGGTGTAAGGCCTCAAGCGTTTTTCCGGAAACAGCCTTCCTCTCCATGTCAATCAGGGTACCGTCGATGTCGAAGAATGCGATTTTAATCTGGTTCATGGTCAGTCACCTCTTGAAATAGTAGATTATGCAATAATTGTAACATAAAAAATCACGCTGCTTCCGTATTTTCCGGTTATAAGACAACACTGTGTTGTTTTTATGTTATTTTTGGCGCTTTCACTTTAATCTTCATGGAAACTAACCGATTTCTAATAGCAGAAATCAGAAAGGATCTGTTTATATGAAGAATAAGAAGAAACAGAAGTCAATCGGATATTACATAATGTTCATTCTTCTTGCCACCGGGCTGATACCGCTGGTGGCAATGATCATTGCCATCTACAGCACGACAACGTCGCTCCTGATATCTCGCAATGACTCGTCAAAGCTGAGTGCCGTCAACGTCGTCCAGAAGGAAAGGCAGAAGCTGCGCAATCAGACGGACTATGTCCTGAAGAAGGTTGCCAATTATCCACAGATATCAGGCGGAAGGTATGATGAGAGAATCATCAAGTCCGAGCTCAGCCGTGTCAAGGATGCATGTGCTGAGGTCACATCGGGGATTGTCGGCTATTCTGACGGCAAGTATGTAAGTACGGTCAGGGAACCTGCAGGATACAAGGTTACGGAGCGTCCGTGGTACACTCAGGCCGTGGCGAACATGGGCCAGATCTGCTGGACCGATCCGTACAAGGATGCCGCAACAGGCAAGTACGTCGTCACCGCATCGTATGCGATGGAGGGGCAGAACGGAAAGATTGTCGTGGTAAGTCTTGACGTTACATATTCAAACATCGAGGAGACGCTCGGCGAACTCAAGGTCGGCAACACAGGCCGCGTGACGCTCGTCTCCAACACCGGCGTTGTCCTGGCCTCACAGGGTGCAAGGAACAGCAGTGTATACAAGAGGGGAAACGACATCAAGAACGACAAGGTGTTCCAGGCAATCAAGAATGCCAAGGCAAGAAAGGGCACCATTCATCTGAAGGGCACATCAGAGGTTACGGATGTCTACTACAACAAGGGTGCGGCCGGTTCCAACGGAGCTGCAAGCAAGTCCTGGGCGTTTGCCTCCGTTGAAAAGGACGATCTCAACAAGGAACACATGACGATGATCACGAAGGCAGTTACGGTTGCCGTGATTGTGGCCGTCCTGATCGGCATCTTCACAATCATGACGGTTCAGGGACTCAAGGCAATTGCCGGAGTTCTCATGGACTACATGGAAGAGGCCGGCTCCGGTCACTTCAAGAAGATTCCGCAGACATTCGACAAGGATGGAGAAAAGGTTTCCTTTGGCGCAAAGGTGGGCAGGAAGCTCGTTGTTCCTGACAAGTCGGGCAACGAATTCAGCAGAATTTCCAATGCCTTCAATGAAATGGTCGAACAGGTCGGAGGCTTGATTGAAACCGTCAAGAAGCAGTCAGACAGCGTTGCCGAGAAGTCAGACTCACTGCTTGAACTTTCCAAGCAGACCGGCAAGGCAACTGAGGAAGTTGCCCAGACAATCACCGGCATCGCGGAAGTCACGAGTTCGCAGGCTCAGGAAACGCAGGAAAGCGTCACGAAGCTTGAAGATCTTTCCAAGGTCATTGACAAGCTCCATGAAAGCGTTCAGATCATGAACACAGAGTCTGAGGAATCAGCCAAGATCAATCAGAACAATATGGATACGATGACCAAGGTAAGTGACAACTGGTCAGCCGAACTCGAAGACATGAAGGCCCTGTCACAGAGCGTTCAGAACATGAACGATGACATTCAGGACATCACGAAGATCATCAACGTCATCAACGAAATTTCACGTCAGACGAACCTGCTTGCCTTGAATGCCTCAATTGAAGCTGCAAGCGCCGGCGAAGCGGGCAAGGGCTTCTCAGTCGTTGCTGCTGAAATCAGGAAGCTTGCAGAACAGAGCGCTTCCTCAACGAAGGAAATCGAAGGCATTATCGACAACATCAAGCAGCAGTCAACGGATATGGTCAACAGGACGAATAATTCCGTTGAAGGCGGACAGAAGCAGTCCGGCCTGATTAAGGATGCCATCGGGTCGACGAAGGAAGTCTTTGACCGCAACAAGCAGATGGCTGTAAAGGTTTCCGATGTTGCCGAAGCTTCGAACAGCATTGAGGAAGTTCAGGGCAAGGTTCTGGAAGGACTCGAAAGCATCTCCGCATCAACGCAGGAGAATGCCGCAGGTACCGAGGAAGTTTCCGCAAACTCCGAGGAAGTTCTTGCCACAATGGACGAATTCACACAGCACGTTTCAGATCTGCGTGACATTTCAGGCCATCTGAAGACTGAAACTGACAAGCTCAAGATTGAAAGATAGACAGTAAATCTGACTAAGAATTGAGAAATCAGTTTCAAGTTCGAAAACATGTCTCAAATTGAAGACCCGGATTATCTGCAGTTAAACTGCAGATAGTCCGGGTCTTTGTGTATACATGAAATGGATCTGTCCGGGAAAAGGGACATTATTTTACAGACCGGGCTTAAAAAAACGGTCAGAATTGAAAAAATGCCTGCCAAAGTCAGTCCCTTGTCAGACATCAAAAAAGCAGGAGACTCTTCCAAGTCTCCTGCTTTTATTCTATTGGGCATACAGGTCTCGAACCTGTAAATTATGGATTCAGAGTCCACTGCCTTACCAGTTTGGCGAATGCCCAATGAGTTAACATGTTTATAATTATACCACGTTTTTGATAAATGGCAACAGTTTAGGTGAAAAAATTTGAATAAAGTTGGCGCTTGAAGAAAAGGACGTCAGCGGAAGCGTCAGGCTGCAATGCCCTCAGTTGCCCTGGAAACCCCAGAAGAGTAGAATTAATGTGATGTATCAAAGAAAGAGACTTGTCATGAAACAGATGAAGATTCATGATTTCCCGCAACACAGGGAGGCAGCTCTGCATTTTGCATGCACGGACATAAAAAAGGCAGGGGCGTCCGGCTCCCTGCCTTTATTCAGGCAATCATTGATATTCCGAAGTAGATGATCAGGATTCCGAGAAACGGGGTCAGGACGGTGTTGACGCGCTGATAGTCCATGCGGTGAAGGACGAGCGGCGTTACAATTGATCCTGCGATTGCTCCTGCCATCAGCCCGAGGCCCGCCGTCCAGGCAAATGTGCTGGTGAACAGATGGCTGATGAAGCCCACGGCTGACATGGCGAAGAGGACATAGGTGCTTGTTCCGGTTGCCTCAAGGGATGAAAGTCCGAGAAGAGTCAGTCCGCCGACTGTTGTTGCGCCGCCGCTCAGGCCTCCGATTCCGACCATCAGTCCGCTGAGCAGGCCGAATCCTGCAGCCTGGAGCCTGGATGAGTTGGTTGAACGCGCATCCTTCTTCTGCCCGTGTCTGAAGAACTTGACCATGATCATGATGCCCATTGCCAAAAAAATCAGTCCGACGACCCAGTTGTAGACGTTAAGCGGAATCCAGCGGGCAATCAGGGTGCCACCGATGATGCCCGGAATGGCTGCGAAAATCATCCGGTTTCCGAGATTGAAGCGGACGTTTTTAATTTTCATCTGAGTCAGAAATCCGAAGCCAAGTGCCGGCAGCGCAATCAGCAGTGATGTCGGGGCTGCGACCGGGACGGGGATGTGAAGCTGACTGGTCAGGATGCCGAGATAAAGCGAAGCTCCACCGCCTCCGATCAGTGAAACGAAGACACCGATGAGGAAACCATAAACGACTGTAATCAATGTAATTCCCTCTTTCTGTTCGATGTTTTCATTTTAAGCGGAATTTGTTCCACTTGTCAAAAACTTTTGAAATGAAGATTGTCACCATGAGAAGTGATGCAATGAAAAATCGTTCAACAGGCCATGAGCAGGGATGTTTTTCCGTCAGGTTGCGGGCATGGTGATGATGAGTCACCTTTCCACCAGAGTTGGTGGGGCGAAGCGTGAATTTTCCACGAGGTTTGGTGGGCGAGGCGTTAATTCTCCACGAGGTTTGGTGGGCGGAGTGCGAATTTTCCACCAGGTTTGGTGGGTGAGGCGTGAATTTTCCACCAGGTTTGGTGGGCGGAGTGCGAATTTTCCACGAGGTTTGGTGGATGAGGCGTGAATTTTCCACGAGGTTTGGTGGGTGAGGCGTTAATTCTCCACCAGAGTTGGTGGGTGAGGCGTTGATTCTCCACCAGAGTTGGTGGGCGAAGCGTTGATTCTCCACCAGGTTTGGTGGGAAAAGTGTATTTTACATGACCGGGCAATGAATGTATAATTCATGAAGATGGGAGTGATTGACATGGAATATACAAAGCTTGGCAACACCGACATTGAAGTGTCCAGAATTTGTCTTGGCTGCATGAGCTTCGGCAAGGCCGGAACGATGCATGACTGGACGCTTGACGAGAGTGAGAGCGAAAAAATCATAAGACACGCACTTGACAACGGCATAAACTTCTTCGACACGGCCAACGGATACTCGAAGGGAACAAGCGAGGAGTACCTCGGACGTGCGCTTAGGAACAACGTGGCACGGGACCGGGTCGTGATTTCGTCCAAGGTGTACTTCAACGAGGGAAGACTTAAGAGAAGTGCGATCATGCGCGAAATCGACGGAACGCTGAAGAGGCTCGGAACGGACTATCTTGACCTTTACATAATTCACCGCTTCGATTACGAGACGCCGGTCGAGGAGACGATGGAGGCCTTGAACGACCTGGTCAAGGCCGGAAAGGTGCGTGCCCTGGGAGCTTCCGCAATGTACGGATACCAGTTCCACAACATGCAGATCGTGGCGAGAGACAACGGGTTCGCGCAGTTTCAGGCGATGGAGAACCACTACAATCTGCTCTACCGTGAAGACGAGCGTGAACTGATACCGATCTGCAGGCAGATGGGCGTTTCGCTCATGCCGTACAGCCCGCTTGCCGGCGGACACCTGGCAAGGCCGACATGGGAGTCAAATACACTTCGGGGCAGAACGGACAACGTCGTCAGGGGCAAGTACGACCGGATGGAAAAGCAGGACATGGGAATCGTCTCGAGGGTCAGCGAGCTGGCTGAAAAGCACGGCTGCAGGATGTCCGAGATTGCCCTTGCCTGGCATCGCGCCAAGGGCGTTGCCGCTCCAATCATAGGCGCAACGAAGGAGAGGTACATTGACGACGCTGTGAAATCCCTTGACGTCAGTCTGTCCGGCTCGGAGGTTGCATATCTTGAGGAATTGTACGTTCCGCATCCAGTTGTCGGCGCAATTGACAGGGATCCGGAACCCGGTGTGGTCCTGCTAGACGAGAAGAAATAGGCAGATGGCGAAGACTTCATTGTTGGAAAATGAGGTCTTCGCTGTTTTTTTGACTATGTTGGGATTTGGGGTTAAATAGTCTGCTTCGGATGGTAAATACAGTGCTGGTGGCAGTTAAAGCAGATCAAAAATTTAGGGAATTATCAGTATGTATGGGAGATTCCTGTATCTCTCACACCATTTTTTTCTTCCTTGTTCTGATTGTTTTTCAAAAATCCGGCAGTCCTGATTGCCTTTTCACGGATGTATCTTTATGTTCATTATCCGACCGACGTTTTGGGAGGAATCCTGGTTGGAATATTCTGCGGATATGTTGTCAGAAAGTGCATGAACCGGATTTTCTGATGTGTTTGCGAATCTCAATGAGCAGCATGCTCTATTCCGTAAAACGGGAATTTCGTTACGTGAGTTTAAGATAGACTGTTATTGTTCCTTTAACGTAATGAAAGAGATGGGAAAATTGGAACTTAAGATTCTTGACTTGATTCAGAAACTGCATAATCCGGTGTTGGACTGGTTCATGTGCTTTGTCACGGGTTTTGGCAACTTCGGAGTGTTCTGGCTGCTGGTCGCAGTGGTGCTGATGGTGATTCCGAGGACGAGTACGGCCTCGACAGGAACAATGTCTTCATACCGCAGCCTGTTCGGCTACGAACCCGTTGACTTGAAATTCAGAGCCGCCGCCCTGAACAGCGGTGCGTTCTTCCTCTTGGACCCCGGCATGATTGCCGGCATGCTGAATGCATACTTCCCGAAGGACATTGTTGAGAAGGACAGAAGGAGAATTTCAGCCGAGTACTACATCACGGAAGACTTCCTGCCCTGCTACCTCTCAACGGCCAATGAGGACTTCATCCACGACCAGACCATCAAGCTTGCCGGCTTCCTGACCGCCCGCGGCGTTGAGCACGTCTGCAGGTCATACGGCGACAAGGACAACCCTCAGCCGCACGTCTTCCTGATGAACCAGAAGGACGAAACCGCAAGGCAATGCAATGAGGACGAGGTGGAATTCTTCAGAGAGCATATGGGATAAGGTGTAACCCAGTTATGTAAGGTGTGAAGCCAAGCGGTTAGTCCCCGAGCACCAGGACTGCTCGAACGCCGGCAGGCTTGACCTGCCAAGTGAGAGTTTTTTAGTTTCAGTCATGAATCGCCGGGGGTGCCTTGCGTGTCTGCAAGGTGCTTTTTTTATTGGCGGAAATGAGATATGATTGAATCAGACAGAAAGGAGGGGCTTTTATGCTGCTTTATTCAACAGTTCTTGAAACGAGGGACATTGCGGAGGACGACTTCATCAGGCTCGTCATCCGCTGCAATCAGGAGAATCCTTATCCGGAAAATGTCATCCGCAACCTGAAGTGGAACGGGGAGAGGAACGTCCGTTACGGAGACGATGACCTGTGGCTTGAGATAGCCGAGCTGAAGGAAGAGAGGATCATTGCGGTCAGGTATGAGAAGAAGGCCGCAAACGGTGCGGTCTGGGACACGGACTATGTGATGGACTTTGCGGCAAACCGGATTTCGGTCCAGCTCGAGCGCAGCTACACGGAGGGCGCGTCGCTTGACAACCAGCGCTTCACGACGCCGCACTTCATCTCGATGCTGATAAGTTCCGGATACCTTGCCGACGACAACGGGCTGCCTGTGTTGAATGCAGAGCTGGAAGCCTCAAGGAAAAATGCCGCAACTCTTGTGTCTGCAGTCACATTTGAACAGAGATACCGGCTGCCGGTGGTGTATATTTCAAAAAGAGACGGTAAGAAGCTGCCGTTTGACGTCAGGATGCTCTGCAGCAGGCTGAAGGGCAATGCGCACGTCATCGTGGCCAGAAACAGGAAGTTCTCGAAGAAGACGTCGGAGAAGTACGGCTGCGTCCTTGAGCGCAACGGGGATGCGGGAGTGTATTTTCCAAACGGAACGCACATGATAATTCCAGCGGGAAGGAAGACTGACGAGAGGATTGCGGCGGAAGTGCTGAAGTACATGGCGCTGCAGAAGCTGCCGGAGCTTTGCACGTGGCAGGGCGTGGCGAATGCGCTGATGCTTGAGCGGATCGGTGAGCAGAAGGAGGAAGTCAGGAAGGCCCTGCTTGAAAAGGAAAAGGCCGAAGGAGAAATCAGGGAGTACTTCGACGAGTTCGATGCGGACAACGAGAAACTGAAGCTGAGAATAGAGGAACTGATGCAGAGAAACACCAGACTTGAGGCGGAAGTCAACGGACTGCGCACAAGACTCAGCAGCAGCGGTCAGGTGCCGGTTCTGTTCGGCGGAAAGGAGACCGACCTTTATCCGGGCGAAATCAGCGAGATGGTCCTTGACGCCGTGAGCGACGGGCTCGAGCGGACCCGTGGCGAAGGGCGCCGCGCCGACGTCTACGGCGACATCCTGCAGTCCAACGGCTATGCGAACCTGCGCAGGAAGCGGCAGGCGGAGGTCAAGCGGATCTTCACCGGCTACCGCGTCATGACCGGCTCGACGAAGAAGGACCTGGAGGAACTCGGCATCACCGTCACCGGCGACGGCAAGCACTATAAGCTTGCCTATTACGGTGACCCCCGCTACGTCCGGGCAATCTCGAAGACCGGAAGCGACCGGCGCGAAGGCGCAAATATCGCGGCAGTCATTAATGCGACGATGATGTAGAAGGAAATTTTCTGAAGACCCCCTCCGGCGTGACCTTGTCAAAGATAATGAATAATGTTCGTGTTTTACTTGACTTGCCGGACGCATCCTGCAGGGCGTCGGCACGGGGATGGCTCTGCCGCTTGCGATGCACATCATCCTGGAACACGTGCCGCTCGAAAGGCGCGGCTTCATGGTGGGCGTGTCCACGAGGACCACCTGCTTCGCACCGGCAATCGGTCCGAATTGCGGCGGCGTCATCCTGCATGAATTCAACTGGAATCAGATCTTCCTGTTCTTGCGTGCTCGTTTGTCACCGGCATCATTTCAATTCCACAGCGCCGTATCGGTCAGCGCACTGGATTTAAATTCAAGTTTATGGAGAGTCACCGTTATGATTAGAGAATTTCAAAGGGATGATATAAATAAAGTTGCAGATATATGGTTGGATACAAATATAAAGGCACATAATTTTATCCCCGCCGAATACTGGAAAAGCAATTTCAAATCAGTAAAAGAAGCGTTGTTACTAGCAGAGGTTTATGTGTATGAGTATGATACAGAAATACAGGGCTTTATAGGGTTAAATGATGAATATGTTGAGGGCATTTTTGTTTCTGATGAAATGCAATCGCAGGGTATAGGTAAAATTCTGCTGAATTATGCAAAGGATAAAAGGAATAAGTTGCACTTGAACGTATACCAGAAGAACGCACGGGCAATATCTTTTTATAAGAGAGAAGGATTTGAGATTCAGCATAGTGGCTTAGATGAGGCTACCGGAGAAAAAGATTATGTAATGACATGGCAACGCAAATAGAAATTCCAGTTTGTAGGGATGACATGAAAAATGAAGTTTAAGGAACAGAGCTTTATCC
>NZ_DAIUCE010000050.1:0-13672 GCF_036846325.1 Ligilactobacillus sp.
TCAGACAGAAGCTTAGCTTACGGCTCATAACCGCTGCTTCTCACACCTTGCCTGAATTGGGTTCGAAGCAGCATTCGCCTGGAGCTAAGCACTGTCTTCCTGGACGAGGCAAGCTCGCCTGCGTCAGACAGAAGCTTAGCTTACGGCTCATAACCGCTGCTTCTCACACCTTGCCTGAATTGGGTTCGAAGCAGCATTCGCCTGGAGCTAAGCACTGTCTTCCTGGACGAGGCAAGCTCGCCTGCGTCAGACAGAAGCTTAGCTTACGGCTCATAACCGCTGCTTCTCACACCTTGCCTGATTGAGCAGGCGATTATCAGCACTGCATTTCACAGGAGTGATACATAACTTACATTCTTTACATATCCTTTACAAAACGACCCAACGACCTTTACATTGGAACTTTACAATTGTAATGAAAACAAGGAAAGGGCGATTGTCATGAGAAGGAATTTTCGGATTCTGTGCCTGGTATCGCTGATGGCACTTGTGCTTGTCGGATGCGGTTCGAAAGCGCAGCAGAAAAGAGAAATTACGGTTGTCGGATCAACGGCGCTGCAGCCGATGGTCGAAATGGCGGCTGAAGAATATCAAAAGGATAATCACGATGTGTCGATTACGGTCCAGGGAGGAGGGTCCGGAACGGGACTTTCACAGGTTCAGGCAGGAGCGGTTTCGATCGGGAACTCGGATATTTTTGCCGATCAGCAACCTGGAATCAAGGCGAAGGATCTGGTCGATCACAAGGTCTGCGTGATGGGCCTGGCACCGGTCACGAACAGGGAGGCAGGCGTCACGAAACTTACGATGAAGCAGCTTCGCGGGATTTTTTCAGGAAAATACACGAACTGGAAACAGGTCGGCGGTAGAAATCTGGCAATCGTCCTGATCAACCGGGCGCAGGGGTCGGGAACGAGAGCCGCATTTGAAAGCGCAGTGATGGGAAATGAAAAGATGGCCAAGGCTCAGGAACAGGAATCAAACGGAACCGTTTCAAAGATGGTCGCACACACGCCGGGAGCAGTCAGCTATCTGTCGTTTTCGTACATTTCAAAGGACGTGCTTGGAATCGCGGTTGACGGCGTGAAGCCGACTGCCGGAAACGTTCAGACGGGTGAATGGAAAATCTGGTCGTATGAACATATGTATACTTATGGCAAACCAAATAAACAGACAGAAAAACTGCTTGACTACATGAAGTCGGATTACGTGCAAAGGAATCTGGTCAAGGCGCTGGGCTACGTGTCGATTTCTGAGATGCAGGTTGAAAAAGATTCAAACGGCAGAGTCGTGCCGGTCAAAGAGGGTGAACGGAATGGATCCGATTAGAGACAGAATATTGAAGCGTTCGAAGGAATCGAACCAGGATATGATAGGAAAGATTTTGAGTTATGCAGCAATTGTCCTGATTTTGACAGTAGTTGTTTCAATCTTTGCATTCGTTTTCGCAAAAGGGATTGCGACGTTTACGGAAAATCATGCGAGTCTGAAGGACTTCCTGACGGGAACCGACTGGAACCCGAACAGCAGGGGCGAGGACGGCAGACCGCTCGTCGGGGCTTTGCCGATGATTGTCGGCTCGTTTGCCGTAACGCTTCTCGCGGCGCTTTTTGCAACGCCGTTTGCAATCGGGACGGCACTTTACATGACGGAACTTTCGTCAGGCAGGGGGCGCGCGTTCATGCAAAGCGTCGTTGAGCTTCTGGTCGGCATTCCTTCCGTTGTTTACGGATTTATCGGTCTGACCGTCGTCGTGCCGTTCGTGCGCAGTCATTTTGGCGGTTCAGGCTACGGCATCCTGTCTGGGGCATTCGTTTTGTTCGTAATGGTTCTTCCGACAATCACGTCGATGACGGTCGACAGTCTGAAAGCCGTGCCGAAGCATTACAAATCCGCTTCGCTTGCTCTTGGGGCAACCGAGTGGCAGACAATCTGGCGCGTTATTCTGAGGGCGGCACTTCCCGGCATCATGACGGCCATCGTCTTTGGGATGGCGCGCGCATTCGGTGAAGCTCTGGCGGTTCAAATGGTCATCGGCAATGCCTCGCTTCTGCCGACAAGTCTGACGAATCCGGCCTCGACGCTGACCAGCGTTTTGACGATGGGAATCGGCAATACCGTCATGGGAACGGTCGCCAACAACGCATTGTGGTCGCTTGCACTGGTCTTGCTTTTGATGTCTTTGTTCTTCAATATTCTGGTAAGAATGATTTCAAGAAAGGGGAGAATGTAAATGAATCCGAAAAGGACAAATGCGCTTGCGCTGCTGATGATCCGCATCATCGCAGGAATCGTCGTCGTGATTCTGGCATTTCTGATAGGAAGAATTCTGATACAGGGACTGCCGCACATCTCCTGGAAGTTCCTGACGACGTCATCCAAGGCCTTTACTTCAGGCGGAGGCATCGGCATTCAGTTGTTCAATTCGTTTTATCTGTTGATTCTGACTCTGATCATCTCGTTTCCGATTTCGCTTGGAGCCGGCATTTTCCTGGCTGAATATGCACCGAAAAATGCACTTACGAACGTCATTCGCATGTCGATTGAAATTTTGAGTTCGCTCCCTTCGGTCGTGGTGGGTCTCTTCGGCTTCCTTTTGTTCGTCGTTCAGTTCAAGCTCGGCTTTTCGATTTTGTCCGGTGCAATTGCGCTGACGTTTTTCAATCTGCCTCTGCTGACGAGAAATATTGAAGATTCGCTGAATTCCGTGCCGGAGCTTCAGCGTGAAGCAGGGCTTGCGCTTGGCCTTTCAAAATGGCATACCGTGATCAAGGTCATCCTGCCGGAAGCAATTCCCGGCATCGTCACCGGCATCGTTTTATGCGCCGGCAGGATCTTCGGCGAAGCCGCGGCTTTGATTTACACGGCAGGACAAAGCGCAACGAGCGTCGACTTTACGAAATGGAATCCGTTCGATGCGTCAAGTCCTCTGAATTTGTTCAGGCCGGCAGAAACTCTGGCCGTGCATATCTGGAAAATCAATTCTGAAGGAATCATGCCGGATGCGGAACAGATTTCAGCCGGGGCCTCGGCCGTTCTGATCATTGCCGTCTTGATCTTCAACTTATCGGCACGTTTCCTCGGACAGAAGCTTTATCAGCATTTGACGGCGGCAAGACAGGGGTGAGAAGATGGATGCTTTGAAATATGACTTAAAGGATACCTATATCGTGCGGTTCAATCAAAAGGAAACCGAAATTGCGATGACAACGAATAATCTGCAGGTTTTCTACGGCAGCAAGCAGGCCTTTTTCGACGGCAATCTGCAGTTTCCTAAAAACAGGATTACAGCTTTGATCGGTGCTTCCGGTTCAGGCAAATCAACGTTCCTGCGCAGCCTCAATCGAATGAACGACGACGTGGCGCGCGTCGAAGGTCAGATCATGTATCGCGGAATCGACGTCAATTCAAAGAACATCAACGTCTACGAAATGCGAAAACACGTGGGCATGGTGTTTCAGCGGCCGAATCCTTTTTCAAAGTCAATTCGCGACAACATCACGTTTGCGCTGAAGGAAAAAGGCTTGAAAGACAAGGCCGAACAGGACAGAATCGTTGAGGAAAGCCTGAAGGGAGCGGCCTTATGGGATGAGGTCAAGGACGACCTTGACAAAAGCGCCCTGGCCCTTTCAGGCGGGCAGCAGCAGCGCCTTTGCATCGCGCGCGCAATTGCGATGGAACCGGATATTCTGCTGATGGATGAGCCATGCAGCGCGCTTGATCCGATTTCGACCTTGAAAGTTGAGGAAACGATGTTGAAATTAAAGGAAAAATACACGATCATCATCGTGACCCATAACATGCAGCAGGCCTCAAGGGTCAGTGACTACACTGCATTTTTCCATATGGGACACGTGATCGAATACGACAAGACGAAGCATATCTTTACGAATCCGGCAATCAAGGCAACTGAAGATTATGTTTCCGGAAACTTCGGGTAGGTGGAATTCATGAACGAGATTATTACGACAAAGGACGTTCACTTGTACTATGGCAAAAAAGAAGCGCTGAAGGGAATCACGCTTGATTTTCCGCAGGGCGGCATTCACGCCTTGATCGGACCTTCCGGCTGCGGCAAATCCACGTATCTGCGGTGCCTGAACCGAATGAACGACATGATCGACAACGTCAGGATCGAAGGCGACATCAGACTTGACGGAAACGACATCTATTCGCCGCAGACCGATACGGTTACGCTCAGAAAGCGCGTCGGCATGGTCTTTCAGCAGCCGAATCCGTTCCCGTTTTCAATTTATGAAAACATTGTCTACGGGTTGAGAATCGCAGGCATCAAGGACAAGGAGATTCTGGACGAACGCGTTGAAACAAGTCTCAAGCAGGCGGCAATCTGGGATGAGGTCAAGGACGATCTGAAGAAAAGCGCCATGGCCCTTTCAGGCGGGCAGCAGCAGCGTATCTGCATCGCACGCGTACTTGCCGTCAGACCTGAAGTGATTCTGCTTGATGAACCGACGAGCGCACTTGATCCTGTTTCAAGCAGTCTGGTTGAAGAGATGCTTTTGAAGCTCAAAGAGGAGTATACTTGTATCATAGTTACTCATAACATGCAGCAGGCCTCAAGAATTTCTGACACGACGTCATTCTTCTTAAACGGCGAGCTGATCGAAACGGGGCTGACCAAGAAGATTTTTGTGACGCCGGACAACAAGAAGACCGATGATTATCTAAGCGGACGTTTCGGATAATAATTGAGGAAGGGAGAAAAGGACATGCGACATATAGACACTCAGATCATGGCTTTGAGACAGGAATTCGTCACGATGGGTCTCGAAGTTCTGGAAGCAGTCAAAAAAACGGTTACGGCATTTGAAGAAGGCAATGAAAAACTTGCGCAGGAAGTGATTGACCACGATGAGGTCATCAACGGCAAGGAAACTCACCTTGAAAAGAAGTCCGCCCAGGTAATCGCCCTGCAGCAGCCTGTGACGATGGATCTGCGCGAAATCATTTCGATTTTGAAGGCAAGCGCTGACCTGGAACGGCTGGCTGATCATGCCGTCAGCATTTCTGAAACGGTGCTTGATCTGAAGCTTTGCGTCAGAGACGAGCAAATCGACGAGCTGTTGACGAAGATGGGCGAAAACGTCGCCGGAATGCTGCAGGACATTCTGGATGCGTACACTGAAGTCGATGACGGACATGCCGTCGAGATTGCCGAGAGGGATGCGACAAACGACGAAATCTATTCAAAGGTCAACACCTTGTCCGTCAAGCTGCTTCAGACGGGTCCGGAAAACACGGGCGAAGGCGTCGATTATCTGAAAATTGCGAACAGGCTTGAACGCATCGGCGACTACATCACGAACATTGCCGAGTGGATCGTTTACACGAAACGCGGAAAGATCGTTGAACTTGGCAAAAAGGACATTTAGGAAAAAGAGGCCGGGAAAAATCCCGGTTTCTTTTTTTGTCAAATTTGGTGCATGAAAATCTGATTTTCTTGTCAAATGCAGTGCTGAAAAGCACCTGCTCAGTCATGGCACGAAGACGGGATTACGGGATCATGCAAGGTGTGGAGCCGAGCGCTCATGAGCCCGTACACAAGCATGAGGACGACCGAAGGCGAGTGAAACTCGTCCAGGGAGTCACTGCTTGTGATAGGGCGAATGCGAGGCAGAACCCGATTAGGCAAGGTGTGGAGCCGAGCGCTCATGAGCCCGTAAAATGCATCCCGGGATTACGGGCGTTCGTTTTGATATCAGACTTTCTTTGCTTATTTCCATTGTAAAGGAAGAATTGTTCCGTATACACAAAGTCCCGGATGAGATTTGAAATTAATTGCGAATCATCCGGTGATTTTGTTCGAGACATGGTTTTCTTTCGGTCAGAAGCACTGCATTTGACGGGAATGGTTGAAAATTCAGTGCAGGGATGCCGCTTTTTCGGGATGATCATGACAGTTTGAAAATTGTAAGTGCTTTTCAGTTATAATCAGTGAAAAATCATAAAAACAGGTGCTTTGATAAGGGGAAATGTGTTAAAATGGGAGTGTACTCAGAAGAGTAATTTTACTGAAATCTTTTAGGAGGCTGTTTTATGTCATTCGTAAACGGTAACGCAATCTTTGGTGCAGCTCGTAAAGGCCACTACTGTGTTGGTGCTTTCAACACAAACAACTTGGAATGGACACGTGCCATTCTCAAGGGTGCTCAGGAAAAGAACGTTCCTGTTCTTATTCAGGTTTCCATGGGCGCTGCTAAGTACATGGGCGGCTACAAGCTTGTTCGCAACTTGGTTGCAGACGAAATGGAAGCTATGAACATCACGGTTCCTGTTGTTATGCACTTGGACCATGGTAACTACGAAGCTGCCAAGGAATGTATCGAAGCTGGTTTCTCATCAGTTATGTTCGACGGCCATGATCTTCCGCTTGAAGAAAACCTGGCTAAGACAAAGGAAATCGTTGAATTGGCACACGCTCACGGCATGTCCGTTGAAGCTGAAGTTGGTTCAATCGGTGGTACAGAAGACGGCATCACTGGTGCAGGTGAACTTGCTTCCGTTGAAGACGCTACAAAGATGGCTGCTACAGGCGTTGATTACCTTGCATGTGGTATCGGCAACATCCACGGCAAGTATCCAGCAGACTGGGCTGGCTTGAACTTCGATCGCTTGAAGGAAATTGCTGATGCACTTCCAGATATGCCACTTGTTTTGCACGGCGGCTCCGGCATCCCGCAAGAACAAATTGAAAAGGCTATTTCACTTGGTGTTTCCAAGCTTAACATCAACACGGAATGCCAATTGGCATTTGCTGAAGCTACACGCAAGTACATCGAAGCTGGCAAGGATCAAGAAGGCAAGGGCTATGACCCACGTAAGCTTCTTGCACCTGGCACACAAGCTATCACAGATACAGTTGAAGAAATCATCGGCTGGATGGGTACACCATCAATCGACTAATTCCTTAGTTGATATGAGGAAGAGAGTCGCCTTTTGGGCGGCTCTTTTTTTGTGGGGAAAATTAGTGATGATGTTGTGTGCTTTACATGATAAAAGTCAAAATATTTGTCAGACTGGCGGTTGACAATTATAATGAAGGTGTAGTTGTAAACGGTGTCATAAAAATGAGGTGTCTAATATGAAGTATCAAAAAACAAAAGAAGTCTTGAATCAATTAGTGGCCGATCTGAGCCAGATGGCAATGGTCATCCATCAGACGCACTGGTACATGCGCGGAACTAACTTTTTGAAGCTGCATCCCTTGATGGATGAGTTCATGGATGAAATCAACGCTCAGCTCGACGTGATTTCAGAGAGACTGATTACGCTTGACGGGGAACCGTTTTCGACTTTGGGGGAAATGGCTGATCATACGGGAATCAAAGATGAGAAGGGAACTTTTGGAAAAGGAACGCCGGAGCGCCTGGCAACGCTTGTCAGGGATTATCGCTATCTGGAGGATCTTTATCAAAAGGGCATTGAAGTTTCTGATGAGGAAAAGGATTACAGTACCCAGGACATTTTCATCGGATTCAAGACTGAGATTGAAAAGAAGATCTGGATGATTCAGGCTGAATTGAATGAAGCTCCTGAAATTGACGCATAGGGGGTTCGATATTATGGAAGAAAAAGTTTTCACCGAAGAAGAACTTGAAAGATATGACGGGCAGAACGGAAATCCCGCATATGTGGCAATTGACGGAGTCGTGTACGACGTGACTGATGTTTCAGCCTGGAAGGGCGGCGTGCATCACGGAAACAGGGCCGGCCAGAACGCCAGTGAATTCATCGGGAAGTCTCCACATGGCAGGAAGATTCTAGAGAAACTCAAACAGGTCGGAAAACTTGCGAAGTCAACCACCATCGACTAAAGTCAATGGCTTGTGAGCAGACGCCCCTATGTTGAGTGTCTGAACCACAATTTGCATAGATACGGACGGTTTACCCAAACAGCCGTGGTTGTCCGGGCAGTGAAGGGGCGCAGTGCATTTATCCTTCTCAAGAGACATCCAGAAATTCGCCAATCACAATATTGGGGCGGGCATTTATGGTCGCCCGGCTACTATATGAGCACTCTTGGCAACATGAGCAAAGATGTAGTGGAAAACTATATCAACAATCAAAAATACAATGCACTCCAAAAGAAAAAGCATCCATATTGACGCTGATTGAGCCTGTCCATCCCATGACTGAAGTCACGGGATTTCCGGCTAGGTAGAATTAAAAAGTTTTCGGGCCCGGAAATTTGAGCAGAAAAATAGCTCTGTGCCCTCGAGCACGGAGCTATTCGGTTTTTGATGACATAATTTTTTGACTGACAAGCCGGTAAATAACGGCTCTGACAGCCAGCTCCTCTGAAATTGAAACACATTCAAGCTTAGTTGCCGGCACCTTAATCGAAATCGAATCGTTTCCTGAATAAAGTGCATGCAGCGTTTGATTGAACCGGCCGGCAAAATTGTCATAGGCAACCTGAACGCTTTCTTCATCATGAATGACTCTTTCGATGCAGTTTCGGATTGTTTCAAGCGGATAGGTTGTCTTTAAAAGGCTGATGACGATCAGTTCGGCAATGTGTTCAGCCTTGTAGCGCTTTTTTTCCGGGCGGGACATCAGGCCCTTTTTGACGTAGCTGTTGATCATTGAAGAGGTCAGAGGCGTTTCTGAAAAACACGCAAGATAGCGGTTGCCGAGACTGACGAGCTGTTCCATATACAGTTCGAAGTCGGGGAATTCCTCCCATTTGGGCAGATGATGGTCGTCAAGATCTGACAGCCAGAGTTTGATGTCAAAGTTTTTCATCGTTTTAAAACCTCTCATTGGCATATGAGCCTAATGGAAATTATATCATATCCGGGATTTTGATGTCAGCCGAATTTGGATGTTCTGCCTTGAGAAATGCAGTGAAGAAAGGCTGCTGCTCTTTTTTTAATCTGTGCTTCGGATGATTTTTGAGATTTTTTAGGGAAAGTGAAAATTGACCTAGAATGCAAATCTAGTTATAATTGATTTGTGGTTTATGATTGTAATGGAAACTGATGAAAAGGAAAGGGTGATGACAGTGGACAGAAGGCAACAGATCATTAATGAAGTATGGAGTGCCATTACTCATGGCGTGGGGGCCGCACTTGGAATCTGGATGCTTGTCCTGTTGATCATGAAGGGGGCTGCGACGCATGATTTGAAGACAATCATGGCGTTTATCGTATACGGAACAAGCATGCTTCTCCTGTATTTATTCTCGACTTTGTTTCATTGTCTTTATTTTACGAAGGCAAAAAGGGTCTTTCAAATATTCGATCACAGCGGAATTTATCTGATGATTGCGGGAACCTATACGCCGTATTGTCTGCTTGCAATCAAGGGCAGCCTGGGGTATGCCCTGCTGTCTGCGGTTTGGGTTCTTGCGCTTGCCGGCATCGGCTATCACATTCTGGCGAGAAACCGCAGGCAGGCCGTTGAAACGGTCATTTACGTCGTCATGGGGTGGATGTGCGTTTGCGGTTTCAGACCCATGTACCTGTCTCTTGGCAGAAACGGACTGCTGCTCCTGTTTCTGGGAGGGGTCGTTTACACGCTTGGTGCTTTGGTATATAGTATAAAGGGCGTTAAATATGCGCATGTATGGTGGCATATGCTGGTAATGATCGGCTCCGGATTGATGTTTCTGTCAATTTATCTTTACTTATGATTCACAGAGATGAATAAATTTCAAAAGGTTGATGTAAAAGGATTGTAAACGTTTGCCATTCCTTTATTTTAATGTTATTCTATATATGGATAAAGAGATAGGAAAGTGCCTTTTGAAAGGAGTGGTTTTCATGCCAACAGTTCAATTAACGCCCAACCAAAGTGTTGCTTTAGATAACTTTACCAATGAGTTTGAAGTAATCAACGCATTGGCGGATCGCAATCGTCAACGGATTATCGTTCTCTTGTGTGAAAATTTGAAGGATGGTTTGACTGTGACTGAGATTACGGACAGAATGTCGATCACTCAGCCGGCCGTATCCCATCACTTGAAAATCTTGCGCGAGGCAGGCTTGGTTAACTTTAAGAAGAACGGCTTGCAGAGCGTGTACTTCGTTTCACTGGATGAACCGCTTTCCCGGCTTGAAACCGTGATTCATGAATTGAGAACGAAAATTACGGAAGAATAGACAATCAGGACAGGATTTGGTCTTGTCCTGTTTTTTTTGGAGGGATTTTTTTGGCAGACAAATTTTATGCAGTTGCATCAGGCAGAAGGACCGGCATTTTTAAGACCTGGGCCGAGTGTCAGGCTCAGGTAAAGGGATTTTCAGGGGCAAGATACAAGAGTTTCAGAACCTTGGAAGAAGCGCAGCGTTTTGTTGACGGCAGAACCGAGCATCCCGGAACATCCGGCGCTGAAGCAGGCACTGGATTTAAACCGGAAATCGTGCTTTATACCGATGGCGGCTCCCGGAATCACGGCAACAGACCCGGGCAGCACGTCAAGTCGGACGACAAGGCCGCATGGGCTTTTCTGGCCGTAAAGGACGGTCGGGAAGTGGCAAGATCCGGCGGCGAATACGGTGCGACGAATAACCGCATGGAAATCATGGCCTTCAGAAATGCGCTGATGTGGCTTGATTATTACCGGTTAAACGATAAGCGGCTGCTGTTCGTGCTTGATTCAAAGTATGTGCTCGATGCGGTGACGAAACGCTGGCTTTTTTCATGGGCCGAAAAGGGATGGAAAACGGCCTCGGGAGATCCTGTCAGGAATCGTGAACTTTGGGAAGAAGTACTGGAACTGCTCAAAAAGTTCAGGAATGCAGAGTATGTCTGGACCAAGGGACATGCGGACAATTACGGGAACAATAAGGTTGACCGGCTGCTGAATGAAGAAATGGATAGAATGTAATTGATTTTGTGCTATAATAAAGTCGAATTCAAACATTTGAGGAGTGATTAGTATGAGCGAAAAGCTGAATGGTGATTTTGAAATCGAACCGAAAATCTTCACCAAGATTTTGGTGGCCGTTGATGAAGATGATTCGCAATCATCCATCAACGCATTCAACTATGCCGTGACAACGGCCAAACGCCTGAATGTTCCCCTGGGAATCGTTTCGATTCTTGAAGTCGGTGATTTCAACATTTTTGATACGCTTAGTCCTGAAGTCCTGGACGAAAGACGTGCGCAGGTTGCTGATGACCTTGCTCATTACGTCAATAAGGCACGCTCGTTTGGCGTCAAGGACGTAACGGCATATTCAGGCGAAGGCAAGCCGGGCGTCGTCATCATCAATGATATTTTGCCGGACGTTAATGCTGATTTGCTTGTTTGCGGTTCCAAGACAAAGCCTCTTACGGGGCGCAAGAGGGTCTTCTTGGGATCACAAGCCAGCTACATGTCTCAAAATGCTCCTTGTTCCGTAATCGTTGTAAGATAAGGAACATTTGGATGATCAATGCGGAATTTTCGCGGATGAAGCGGAGGTTCCGCTTTTTTTGATTTATGATGCCTGCCTGGTGCAGGGGGATGTGTCTTGCTGAAGCAGACTGTTTTCGCCGGAATTCAGAGTTTCAGTCTGCTTTTGGGGGCGCGGACACTGCATTCAGCTTGGGCGGCAGAATCATGCAGGACAAAAAGGCCCCCGAAGCACTCAGCCTCGGAAGCCCCTGTCAGTCGATTCAATTGGTAAAGAACTTCAAAATGTCATCTTCCGTCAAATTCTCTTTTTCCCTGCCGCTTTTATCAAGCACGATTCTGCCGTCGTTCAGGATGATCATGCGATTTCCGTATTTTAAGGCATCCTTCAGGTGGTGCGTGATCATGATGCATGTCAGCTGCTTTTCCTCGATCGTACTTTGAGTAAGTTCCATCAGCTGCTGACTCGTTTTAGGGTCAAGCGCTGCCGTATGCTCGTCAAGCAGCAGGATTTCCGGACTGCCCATCGTGGCCATCAAAAAACTCAGGGTTTGTCTTTGCCCGCCCGAAAGATCTCCGGTGAAGGTGTTGAGCCTTTCTGAAAGACCGTTTGGCAGTTTTCGAGTCAGTTCGCTGAACTCAGGGAGCGCATTGTTCAGACCGCGCAGCTTCAGACGGCGCTTCTGGCCGCGGCGCCTTGCCAGAAGAAGATTTTCTGCCACCGTCATTCGCGGTGCCGTTCCTGCCTTGGGGTCCTGGAAGACCTGCGAAATGAAACGGGCACGCTTGACGACTGAAAGCTTCGTGACGTCTCTTCCGGCAACTTTGACCGTGCCGTTTCCCGGCGAAAGTGAACCGTTGATGACATTCAGGAGCGTTGATTTTCCTGCCCCGTTCGTGCCAAGCAGAGTGATGAAGTCACCCTTTCTGACATTCAGGCTGATGTTCTTCAAGATTTCCTTTTCTTCGGAAGTGCCTTCATTGACGCAGATCGTGATGTTCTGCATTTCCAGAATATTTTCGCTCATGGACGCTCCACTCCTTTCTTCAAGATGATGCCTGCCTTGAACTTCCTTTCAAACATTGGGAGCGACAGGCAGACTGCAAGCACAAGTGCAGAAATCAGTTTGAAGTCGTTCGTGCCGAATCCGAGTTTCAAGACGATCAGCAGGACAAAACGGTACAGGATGCTGCCAATGACGACTGCAACCAGACGGGCCGTCAGGCTGAGGTTTCCGAATGCGACCTCACCGATGATGATTGCGGCAAGGCCGATGACGATTGTTCCGATGCCCATGTTGACGTCGGCATAGCCGTTGTTCTGCGAGATGATGCCTCCGCAAAGACCAATCAGGCCGTTTGAAATCATCAAACCGAGGATTTTCATGCTGTTGGTATTGATGCCTTGCGAAAGTGCCATCCTTTCGTTGTCGCCGGTTGCGATAAGCGCCTGTCCCAGCTCTGTATTTAAAAAGAGGGCCATCAGGACGATGACGATGATGGAAAATGCAGTGCCGACAAGGACCGGCGGGAAGTTTTCAGGGAGTCCGGTCAGGAATTCACTGGAAAAGAGCGTCTTCCTGTGCAGCAAGCCGACCGTGGCCTTACCCAGGACCCGCAAGTTGACGGAGTAGATGCCCGTCATGACGAGAATTCCTGAAAGAAGAACCGGGATGTGAAGCTTTGTGTAAAGCAGTCCGGTGACAAGCCCGGTCAGGAGTCCTGCCAGAAAGGCCAGCATGGTGGCTTCTCCGGGGCCAAGCCCGTGGGTGATTGCGCTGACGCAAACTGCAGCGCCGAACGGGAAGGTTCCTTCGACCGTCATATCCGGGAAGTTGAGGATTCTGAATGTGATGAAAAGGCCGATTCCAAGCAGACCCCAGATCAGGCCCTGTCCGATTGCCGATACGATTAATGTCATTTGATGATGCCTCCTTTCTTCTGTGCCTGGTTCAAAGCAGTCTTGGGAATATCCAGGCCGAGTTCTTCAGCGTGCTTCAAGTTGATGTACGTCTGTCCGAGTTTGACATAGCGAAGCGCCATGTTGCCGGGCTTTTTGCCATCGAGAATCTCTGCGGCCATCTGTCCGGTCAGTTTGCCCAGTTCATACTGGCTGACGCTGACGGTGGCAATGCCGCCCTGCCTGATCATGGTCGTCACTGAAGGAAAGACCGGAACTTTTCTTGCATCGGTGTTTTTGACGACGGTCGAAAAACCTGAAGCAACCGTGTTGTCAGTCGGAATATAGACGGCTTCGACTTCAGAGGCCATGGTTGAGCTTACCTGGTCGATGTCGTTTGTCGAAGTGAT
>NZ_DAIUCE010000051.1:0-10708 GCF_036846325.1 Ligilactobacillus sp.
ACACTAAAAGCCCGTGACTGAATCTGAAGAATTCAATCACGGGCTGTTGATTTCCGACTGAAGTTTTTTCCAGCCTCTTAAACTTTATTCATCCTCGCTGCCCGGAAGGTTCCTGTCCTTGTCAGCGTCGAACCTTCGCAGGATATGCTTGATTTTGTCAACCGGCCAGGGAGCATCTTCTGCCGGATGATACTCAATCGATTCTATTCGAACGAAAGCTTCGGGGTTGTCCTGGCCGACGGGAACTACAACAGCATCTCCAATGTCAAAGTCATCGTCATCTGCAAGATAGCAGTATTTCCCGCCACCGTCATGGAAGACAACATTACAGAAAACGAGGTCATCCTTACGTCTTCTGGCCTTCCCGTATACCCGATCATCCAGGAGGTATCCAATGCCATGGGAAGCGAGAAAATCACGGAGATTCTCTGCAAATTCCGGCCAGTCTGACGGCAGACCGTCTTTATCAAATGTGCCGGTCACTTTCCTTGTTCCACCGTGTCTTGTCGTTATGAGAATCCTGTACCTGTCCGTTCTGTTCGGATTGCTTTCAACTCCATCATCTATGTCTTTGAGCCGCTGCAGCCATTTACTGATGCATCCACTTCCAAGAAAATCAAGCATCGCACCTTCGCAGAATCGTTCGATCCTGGTCGCAGCCATGAGGAGAGCCATGACCGTCTGTCCGTCAAGATTTGAAACATCGGCTTCCTTCATGGACTGAGTGTTCCGCTCAATATTGCTCTTACTGAGGATTTCGCTGTATTTCATGAGTTCGAAATCCTCATGGTCCTTCTCAAAATCGTATATGGCATCCCAGATGCTGTCCACGATTCCATCGTAGTCCATAAACGGAAAGTGGAGCGGATTTCCAGAAGGCCCGTCATTTTCCCTGTCAATGACCCATTTGCCATATTCTGCCTTGTCAAGTTCCGGCAGAAACCGTGTCAGTCGTACACTGCGCTTAACCTCCTCAGTCATCTGCAACTGCCGTTCGTCCCGACATGACGGCCTTCTCATCAATTTATCAGACGATATGCAATACATGCCAGATAGTACGCAAAGCATTCATCATAAACTGAAAGATCGCATCCCAAAATTTCACTGATCCGTTTTAAGCGATACTTTACCGTATTTCGATGAACAAACAACAATTCGCTTGTTTTTTGCAAATCACGCTGAGCATCCAACAAATATGTACAAAGCGTGTGCATCAATTCTTCGTTTTCCTTGACCGGATCCAAAAAGCCAAGCAGATTTGAAGACGTATCGGAATTATCTTCCAAACCGCGTGCGGTTTTAACGACATACTCACACTTGACGAGCGAAAAGAAACGCAGATTAGGAAAAACTTTTCTCAACGCCAGGCGATGCATTATCACCAGCCGGTACGACCGTCCAAAATCAGCCAATTCATTCATATTGTGACAATAAACTACCGTATCAATCTGCTCTTTGGCAAAATCGCCATCCAACCATTCATTGCAGACGTTATTTTCAGCCTTGTCCAGCTTGTATCCGCCGCACATGACCACGATATGATCGTCAATGTGATCAATGACGACTTCTTCATAGCATTCCTTCAAGTATTCGTCAAGATTGTCGATGACTTCCTTAAAATCGCCAATGGAATTAATCGAAACAATCCACATCACGTTAAGTTTTTTAATGTCAATTCCAAATCGGCTCGCAACTCTTTGCGAACGATCCGACTCATTATTCAGAATTCCCCAGATTAATGAATAATATGTAGCATGCAGACTGCTCGTTCCCCAGATATCAAGCACGTTTTCCACGACGTCCCTTGCCTGCTGCAACTGCTTGTCAGTTAACTGCCCACGTTCCTTTACAAGCCATAAATCATAGCGGTCTTCAGCCCATTCGCTGCCGTTTCCCTCACCAAGTTCGACTGAAAAAACTGATCCGTCATTTATCTTTTCAGCCCCGTTGATTACTTCAGCCAAATCCAGTCCGGAATTTCTCGGCCACTTTGCACTATACTCTATCTCGTTTCTTCCGTTTGTGATGACAACGTTTGAATTCAAGGCATCAGCCAGCATTTTAAGTGCCGTTTCAATCGTTTGCGACCATTTCGGAACTTCTGAAAGTTTCCGCATGATAAGCGGTTCAAATTCAGAGTTTCGGTATTCAAAAAGCATTTGAGATATTTCTGTCACGGCTTCATTGAATCGAATGTTCGTATCATTCACCGGCATTTGAATAATTGCAAAATTGATCTCGTTTGCCGTTTGAAGAACGGCATCATCCAGACGGGGAACGAAAACGCCCACGTAATAGACGATGATGCCGACCACGCCCAAGTCATGCATTCCCTTGATCAGTTCGCACTGCTTTTCCGGATCGTCTTTTATGGTATACAGTGAGGTAATGTCCAACTCTCCCAAAAAATACTCATCCGGCTTCAAAACGTTCCTTCTCAATTGACTCATATCGCATGCTTCCAAAAATGACAAAGACATTATTTCTCTTTCAAGTGCCCTTTTGCCGGCAACAACCGTTGCCCCTTGCAAAGACGGAAGCTTCATCAGCTCTTCAAGCTTTACTCCCAAGTAATCAACCCCTAACTCAGCATTGTACACAGCTAACATTCTAACTCTAATTCTGCTTTTTTTCAAAAAATGCTTAAATTGAAAATTTTTTCAAAGCTTAATCACTTTTAAGATTTTTGAATATTCTTTACAATTTCTTATGAAAAGCAGGCTGAAAAAGGGCATTCAATGGTGTACAATGATAATATGGTGTTTTGTATTAAGTGGAATTTATTTGTTTTAATGAATTTAAACCCGCTTATCAAGCGGTGTGGAAAGGGGGGGCATGTTTTTGCATGCCATTTTGAATACTTATGATAGGATATTATAATTATGCTGTAATTTTGACCTATATCAGCATGTTGATTTCATTCGGGGGAATTTCTTACGTAATTGACAATAAAATCGTTGCCGCTTGCGTCTGCTTGCTGCTTTCGGGGATTTGCGACACTTTTGACGGCAAGATTGCTCAGACCAAGGAACGTACTCAACATGAAAAACGCTTCGGCATTCAGCTTGATTCTCTGGCTGATACGGTATGTTTCGGCGTTTTGCCGGCAACAATCATGTATCATATCGGTGGTTTCAGAAATCACGTTACGCTGACTGTTGCCGGATTTTACGTCCTGGCTGCAATCATCCGTCTGGCATGGTTCAATGTTGACGAAGAAAAACGGCAGGATTCGTCCAGCAAATGTCGTGAATTCTATACGGGCATGCCCGTAACGGTTTCGGCATTCATTCTGCCGGTTGTCCTGGCGCTGGCCAACATCAGCGGAAGCTCAATGCTGATTACCGGCACGATTACGCTGTTAGTGCTTGCGTTTGCCTTTATAGCACCAATCAAGGTTCCCAAATTGAATTTTTCAATCGGTCATCAAAAAAATAACGAACAGGAAGATCATAGTGAATAATAATCCCAATAATTCTTTCATCACTTTTTTATATCAGACCGCTGCCGGACGCATGATGCTCAAGGGAATCATGAAGTCCGGCGTTTTAAAGCTGGCTGAAAAATATGCCAGATCAGAGTCATCAAAGTCCCTTATTCCCTGGTTTATTTCTGAAAACAAAATCGACATGACAGAATACGGAAATTATTCATATCATTCATATGCTGAATTTTTCAGCCGTCAAAAACTGGATAAATACTCTAAAACCGATTTTTCAGACAAGCATCTTGTCTCGCCATGCGATGGTTTTTTATCAGCATATCGCTTATCTGATGATTCGTCCTTTGCAATCAAAGGATCTCGCTACCGCGTATCTGATCTGTTGAACGATTCCGAACTGGCTGAACGTTTCAAGGACGGAATTTGTCTTGTTTTCAGGCTTGAGGCACGCGATTATCATCGCTATTGCTATATCGATGACTGCTACCAGCATGACAGCCACTATATTGAAGGAGAACTTCACAGCGTTCAGCCGATTGCCTTGGAAAACTATCCCGTATTTACCTTGAACAGGCGCCTTTGGAACCTGCTCGAAACAAAAAACTTCGGACCGGTCGTTCAAACTGAAATCGGTGCCCTTTTAGTCGGAGGTTTCTCTAACAATCATCAAAACGGCCATTTTATCAAAGGCGAGGAAATGGGACGATTTGAGCTGCATGGCTCAACAATCACGCTTTTGATTGAAAAGAACAGGATCGAGCTTATCGATAATCTGGAAGCTGCTTTTAAACATGAAATTAAAGTTCGTCAAGGGGAGTGGATCGCCAGTGCAGTCAACCGATGAAAAAGAAAAGACAACCATTTTAGGCATCATTCCCAGATATGCTGCCCTTCCTCTCTTGATTGTCGTTACATGGAACATGTGCGTTTACTTTGGAAACCGCATCTTTTCGTCAAATCTTCATCACTACGATTTTACGACGGCACTTGATGAAAAAATTCCCCTGATTCCATGGACCGTCGTGATTTACTTAGGTTGTTATCTTTTTTGGATTGTCAACTACATCTTAAGCTGTCGCGACAATCGGGAGGAGGCCCTGCGGTTCACAAGTGCGGATGTGATCGGCAAAACGATCTGCCTTCTGTTTTACGTCTTTCTGCCGACTACGAACGTCAGGCCTGAAATTGTCGGAAATGATGTCTTTTGCCAAATGATGAACTGGTTGTACGGTACCGACGCAGCAGACAACCTGCTGCCTTCAATTCACTGTTTCGTCAGTTGGATGTGCTTTATCGGCGTAAGAAATTCGCCAAAAGTTCCTTCCTGGTGGAAAAAGGCATCATTTGTCATTGCAATTGCCATCTGCATTTCGACTCTGACAACCAAGCAGCATGTTTTGATTGACGTCTTGGCAGGGGTTTTGCTTGCCGAACTCTGCTATGCATTGGCAAGCAAATTTCCTGTTTTGACCAAGTTTCCGCTAATTTGAAAAAATACGGCAAAGGGTCCATGCCACGATTGGCATGGACCCTTTTTAACCGTCTTTCTACAACTCTGAAATTGCCTTTTTCATTTGCTTAACATATTCTGCAACGTGCGGAACCGCTTCAGCACCATACTTTTCACAGATTTTAACGATTGCCGATCCAACAATCACGCCATCACTTTGCAAGGCCATTTCGCGGGCCGTTTCAGGCGTGCTGATTCCAAAACCGACAGCACACGGAATGTCATTTATCTCCCTGACAAGCTTGACCATGCTTGAAACGTCCGTCTTGATCTCCTTTCTGGTACCGGTGACGCCAAGAGATGAAACGCAATAGACAAACCCCCGGGCATCTTCTGCAATCATCTTGATTCGTTCTTTTGAAGTCGGCGCAATCATTGAAATCAAACACAGTCCGTATTCGTCACACACCTTGGAAAACTCTTCTTTTTCCTCATAAGGAACATCTGCCAGAATCAATCCGTCAATTCCGACACTTGCGGCCTTTTCCAAAAAACGTTCCGTATCATAGGAATAGACAACATTTGCATAAGTCATCAAAATCAGCGGAATCTGAGTCTTTTGCCGGATTTTTGCAATCATTGCAAAAATCCTGTCCGTTGTCGTGCCGGCTGAAAGTGCACGCAGATTGGCCGCTTGAATAACCGGACCTTCAGCCGTCGGATCAGAAAAAGGGATGCCCAGTTCAATAATATCTGCCCCGGCATCATCCATCGCATAGACAAGCCGCTCCGTTGTTTCAAGACTTGGATCCCCGCTTGTTATGAACGGAATGAATGCCTTGCCGTTCTCAAATGATTCTTTAATTCTGTCAGTCATGCAAATTTTCCCCCCTGTATCTTGCAATCGCCGCAACGTCTTTGTCGCCTCTTCCCGACAACGTGACGATTACGATTTGATTCCTGCTCATTTTCGGAACGATTTTTCTGGCATAAGCGACAGCATGAGCACTTTCAATTGCCGGAATGATTCCTTCTGTTCTTGACAAATACTCAAATGCATCTACCGCCTCATCATCTGTGACTGGCACGTATTTTGCGCGCCCTTCATCGTGCAGAAACGCATGTTCAGGTCCGACGCCAGGATAGTCCAGACCGGCTGAAATGGAATAGACCGGTGCAATCTGCCCATATTTATCCTGACAGAAATAAGACTTCATCCCGTGGAAAATACCCGAGCGACCAGTTGAAATCGTTGCCGCCGTTTCAAAAGTATCTGCTCCCTTGCCCGCAGCTTCGCACCCGATCAATTCAACATTCCTGTCATTGATGAAGTTATAAAAACTCCCGATTGCGTTTGATCCGCCGCCAACGCAGGCAATCACTGCATCTGGCAAGCGCCCTTCCTCTTCCAGGATCTGCTCCCTTGCCTCTTTTGAGATGACGGCCTGAAAATCACGCACGATTGTCGGAAAAGGATGCGGTCCCATGGCAGATCCGAGAACGTAATGGGTATCATCAATTCTCCTGGTCCATTCGCGCATCGTTTCGGAAACAGCGTCCTTCAGTGTCCCTGTGCCCGTTGAAACGGAATGAACCTCCGCACCTAAAAGCTTCATGCGATAAACATTCAACGCCTGTCTTCTGCAATCGACTTCACCCATGAAGATCTCGCATTCCATTCCCATCAATGCGGCAACCGTTGCCGTGGCAACACCGTGCTGACCGGCACCGGTTTCGGCAATGACTCGTTTTTTGCCCATCTTTTTCGCCAGCAGGCATTGTCCAAGAACATTGTTTATTTTGTGGGCTCCCGTATGATTGAGGTCTTCTCGTTTAAGATAGACTTTGGCCCCTCCGAGATCTCTTGTCATATTTTCGGCATAATAAAGCAAAGACGGTCGACCTGCATATTTCTTTAAAAGATCGTCTAATTCGCGATTGAATTTCTGATCTTCCTTGTAGTAATCATAGGCTTTTTCAAGTTCATCCACGGCATTCATAAGCGTTTCTGAAATATACTGGCCACCGTGTGCCCCAAATCTCCCTTTAGACTCTGTCATCATCGTTCCTTCTTTCCTGATTGCTTTTTAAAAATTCAGTGATTCGTCTGACTTTTGAATAGTCTTTTTTGCCATCGCTTTCAGCCCCGCTGCTGACATCTATGGCATAAGGATCTAACGCATCAAGCGCAGACCCGATATTTCCTTCGTTGAGTCCGCCGGCCAAAAAATACTTGCGCGATGGCCGCACATTCTTCAAAATCTCCCAGTTAAATGCCCGTCCCTCTCCTTTTCCCGCATCAAACAGCAGGTAATCTGCCTTCGTTTTGCAAAAATACTCGACATCAGCGGAATTTTTCGGGATGACCGCCTTAATGACAAGCTTGCCGGTCCTTTTTTTCAATTCTTCGATATATCTTTCAGATTCGTTTCCGTGAAGTTGAGCCATGTCAAAGCTCGCCATCGTCTTAACGACCGTTTCCATGGGTTCATCAACAAAAACAGCAACTGTCTTGACTGTTTTCAAAACTTTTTCGGCCAGTCTGCAGGCTTCATTTGGATCCAGACTTCGCTTGCTTTTGGGATAATCAACAATGAAGCCGCAATAGTCAGGCTGTGTTTCATTAATTATTTCAACGTCCGCTTCAGTTTTCAGACCGCAAATTTTCAACTTGCTCATATTTTCACCTCAAATCCCAACTCTTTCAAAGTAGCCTTTTTATCGCAGCTTTTCATCATTGTTTCACCGATAAGCACGGCGTCTACGCAAGATTCCTTCAACGCCTTGACATCATCCGATGTTTTAATCCCACTTTCTGAAACAAAAATTACATCGGAAGGCACGAATTTCCTCAGCCTGGTACTGTTTGCCGGATCAACGTCAAAATTCTTCAGGTTACGGTTATTGACTCCGATAATTTTTGCTCCTGATTTTAATGCAACCTCAATTTCTGCCTTGGAGTGAGCTTCAACCAGAGCATCCAGCTCCAGACTTTCAGAAAGTTCACGATAGCTTTTCAACTCCGCTTCATCAAGCAGGCTGACAATCAGAAGAACTGCTGAAGCTCCCAGAACCTTTGCCTGATAAATCATGTATTCGTCAATCGTGAAATCCTTTCTCAAAATAGGCAGCTTGACTTCTTCGGAAATTTCTTCAATAAATCTGTCGTCCCCCAGAAAATATTTCGGCTCCGTTAAGACGGAAATCGCACTCGCTCCTGCTTCTTCATACTCTTTGGCAATTTTCAGATATGGGAAATCCTCTGCAATCACTCCCTTTGAAGGCGAGGCTTTTTTGACTTCGCAGATGCATGACAGCCCTTTTTTATTTAATGCTTTAAAAAACGAACCTTGACTTCTTGAATGCAGTGCCCTATGTTTCATTTCCGTAAGACTGACTTGCCCTTTTTGAAATTCGATTCGCTCTTTGGTCGAATCGGCCAGGATTTTTAAAATGTCTTCTGTCATTCATCATCCCCGCTTGTTTGTTTCTTCGACAAAATGTTCCATTTTGGCTTTGGCAGAACCGTCATCAATCAGCCGTTCTGACAGTCTGACTCCCTGAGTCATGTCTTTTGTCAATCCCGCCAGATACAGAACCGCACCAGCATTCATGCAAACAACGTCACGTTTTGCGCTCCGATCTTCTCCGTTTAAAACTTTCCTTGTGATTCCAGCATTTTCCTTTGGCGTTCCCCCTTTAAGATCCTCTTTTCTACATCTTGAATATCCAAAGTCTTCCGGTTTGATTTCATAAGTTTTAAAAACACCGTTATTTATTTCGCAGACCTTCGTTTTTGCGCTCATTGAAATTTCGTCCAGCCCGTCTTCTCCGTATACAACCATCCCTCGCCTTACACCAAGCCTGTTCAACACGTGTGCCAACGGTTCAACCAGATTTTCCGAATAAACTCCCATTAACTGGATTTTAGCATCTGCCGGACTCGTTAACGGTCCTAAAACGTTAAAAAGCGTTCTTATGCCAAGCTCTTTCCTGACGGGACCGACAAAGCGCATTGCCGAATGGTATCGTTTCGCAAACAAAAAGCACATGTTGGTTTCGTTTAGAATTTCTTCGTTGCGTTCCGGATCAATGTCAATCCTGACTCCCAAAGCTTCCAGACAATCAGCTGCACCGGATTTTGATGATGCAGAGCGATTGCCATGCTTTGCAACCGGAATGCCCGCTGATGCAATGACAAACGAGGCGGTCGTTGAAATATTGAACGAATCAGAACCATCGCCGCCTGTTCCGACGATTTCCGCCACTTTACGATTCGTCTGCAATTTTGTTCCTGCAGCACGCATTCCTTCAGCACTGGCTGCAATTTCGTCGATGGTTTCGCCTTTCATTGCCATCGAAACAAGATAGGCTGATGCCTGAACAGGAGTTGCCGTTCCATTCATCAATTCCGCCATTGTCATGCGTGCTTCTTCATAAGTAAGATTTTCTTTTTGCGTTGCCTTTCTGATAACTGATTCAATCATTTTTCATACCTCCAGAAAATTCTCGATTATTTTTTTACCATATTCCGTCATTATTGATTCAGGGTGAAACTGCACACCATAAATTGACTTGCTGCTGTCCTCCACAGCCATAATTTCCTGATCGTCAGCAGCTTGCGCCGTTACCTTTAACCCGCCCGGCAAACTGTCAGGATCTACTGCCAGGGAATGATATCTGGCTGCTGGAAATCCATCTTCGATTCCCTTAAAAAGGGTCGACTTCGAAAAGATTTTCATCCGACTGGTTTTACCGTGCATCAAACGTTTGGCATGAACTATTTTTCCTCCAAAAGCCTGGCAGATTGCCTGATGTCCTAAGCAGACTCCCAAAATGGGGATGTTTCCCGCAAAATGTCTGATCAAATCAAGACAAATACCCGCATTCTCAGGACGTCCGGGCCCTGGTGACAGAACAATTGCCTGCGGATTCAATTTTTCAATTTCGTTTAGTGTAATCTCATCATTTCTTTTAACGTCAACTTGAACTCCCGTCTCGCCAAATAAGTGATACAGATTGTAGGTAAAACTGTCATAATTATCAATCAGCAATATCAACTCCAATACCTCCCTTTGCTTCTTCAACAGCCATTACGACCGCACGTGCTTTGTTTTGGCACTCTTTGAACTCCTGCTCCGGAACTGAATCGGCCACGATTCCCGCTCCGGATTGAATGCACAAATCGGTGCCCTTTTTGCTGACAAGCCTGATTGCAATGCAAACGTCCAGGTTTCCCGAAAAATCCAAATATCCGATTGTTCCACCGTAAATCCCCCTCTTGTTTTCTTCCAGTTCTTCGATAATTTCACAGGCTCTGAATTTGGGTGCCCCTGAAAGCGTTCCTGCAGGCAAAACAGCATCGATAACGTCAAGTCCGTCCTTTTGGTCCGAAATTTCGGCAACAACCGTTGAACCCAAATGCATTACCTGCGAGAAACGTTCAATTTCCATGTGTTTTTCGACTTTTACCGTTCCGATTTTCGCAACTTTTCCAAGATCATTGCGTCCGAGATCGACCAGCATCTCGTGTTCAGATCTTTCCTTGCTGCTTTCCTTAAGTTCTTCTTCAAACATCCGGTCCTCTTCTTCGCTTTTGCCCCTTCTTCTTGTTCCTGCCAACGGAAAAGTCGCCAGTTTGCCATTTTCAGACCTGACCAGCGTTTCAGGAGAAGCTCCTGCAATTTCTTCACCTGAAGTCGACAGGTAAAACATGTACGGTGAGGGATTTTCGACACGCAGGACGCGATAAGCATCAAACAAACTGCCTGTGGCTTTTGCCTGAATCGGGTTCGACAAAATCATTTGGAAAATAT
>NZ_DAIUCE010000051.1:10718-13423 GCF_036846325.1 Ligilactobacillus sp.
ATCGCCGGCAAAAATATGTTTTTTTACTTCTTCAACTTTTTCAGAATACTCCTGAAGAGAAAATCCCGGTTCAAAACTGCTTTTTAGTTCAAGCTTTTCAAATTTGAACCTTTCTTTGCCCGCAAGCACGTTGCGCAGGTTTTTTAATTTCTTCTCAGCAACTTCAAGCGACTCATCAAGCTCAGCAGGATTTACGCCTGCTATCAAAATGATTTTTTGCCGGTAATGATCAAATACAACCGTTTCGTCAAACAACATAAGATCCAAATCGTTAAAGTCGCCCTTATTTGTCAGTCTTAATTTGGGTTCGCTGTATTTCAGATAATCATAGGCAAAATAACCGACCAACCCACCTGTAAACGGTGGCATCTCAGACAATACCGGACTTTTATTTGCTTCAATCAGCTTTCGCAAGAAAATGCGCGGATTATTTTCATCCGGTTCTTTCTGACTGACCTTTTCTCCATTTTTATAAAACAATTGCTTGATCTTGCCGTTGTTGCAGATAATCTCCATTTCAGGATCACAACCGATGAACGAATATCTGCCCCAACGTTCATCTTGACTTGCGCTTTCAAATAAATAACATCTTTGACTCACATTTCTCAATTTCCTCAATGCCTCAACCGGAGTAGTCGCATCAGCATACATCTCAATCGCAACCGGGATTCGATGATACTTCTCATCAGCTGCCATCTTCTTTAACTGCTCATATTCAGGATACATGCTCCTTCATTCCCCCTTATAAAAAAGACTCGTCCTTACAAGCATTATTCATGCTTGTAAGGACGAGTCAACCCGCGGTGCCACCTTCTTTATGATTTGCTAAATCATCTTCTCGAAATCTGTAACGTCGATCACGCGTCATGGAATACTCAAGCCCTGCTCTTTGACCATGCCCTCAACAGTCCATTTGGCAGCCGACACGATTCGGATTCCAGCACCCCGAACTCTCTTGACGCACTTCTCTGCCTTTATCTCTGTTTCAAAGGTTTCGATATTTGGAGAAAGCCGTGATGCCGGAAAAAAACGACCGCATCATCCATGCGGTCGTCAATAAAGATTGTACCAGCATAGGCTTTCCCTTGATTGCTAAACAAACAAAAGCAAACCTACACTGAAATGATGTAAGTTTACTCTAATCTATGCCAGACTTGCCAAGATTTAAATAACATCTTCATAGTACAATCTCCCTTTCCGTTAATGTTGATATAATTATATTTTAATCGAAAGCTTTTGTCAATCTTTTTTCACTTGTAATTAAAAAAAACGAAAGCATCTTGTGATGCTTTCGTTCCCGTTCTTAAAATATCACTTGGCATATTCAACTGCACGTGTCTCACGAATGACAGTAACTTTGATATGTCCCGGATATTCAAGTTCATCTTCGATTTTATTCTTGATATCGCGTGCAAGAACAACAGCACCGTTATCGTTGACCTCATTTGGCTCGACAATAACGCGGACTTCACGTCCTGCCTGAATGGCATAGCTCTTCTTGACACCATTAAATTCGTTGGAAATATTTTCCAATTTCTCAAGACGGTGGATATAGTTCTCCAAAGACTCGCTACGAGCACCTGGACGTGCAGCTGAGATTGCATCTGCTGCAGCGACCAAAACGGCAATAACCGTTTTAGGCTCAACATCACCGTGATGAGACGCAATCGTATTTACGATTGTCTCATTTTCATGATACTTCTTGGCCAATTCGACCCCGATTTCAACGTGAGAACCGTCAACTTCGTGATCAACGGCTTTCCCGATATCGTGTAATAATCCTGCGCGTTTCGCTAATGTAACATCTTCACCTAATTCAGCAGCAAGAACACCCGAAATTTTCGCAACTTCAATCGAGTGTTCCAAAACATTTTGACCATAGCTCGTTCGATAATTCAAACGGCCGACAGTCTTGATCATATCAGGTTGCATCGAATGGATTCCAAGGTCAAAGATTGTCTCTTCACCCTTTTCTCTGATTCGAACATCCATCTCTTTAGTAGCTTTTTCGACCATTTCTTCAATTCTTGCCGGATGAATTCGTCCGTCTTGAATCAGCTTCTCAAGGGCCATTTTCGCGATTTCTCGACGAACGGGATCAAACCCGCTCAACACTACCGCTTCCGGAGTATCGTCGATAATCAAGTCGATTCCTGTCAGAGTTTCCAATGTCCGAATATTTCGACCTTCTCGCCCAATAATTCGACCTTTCATTTCATCATTTGGAAGACTGACAACCGAAACTGTCGTTTCCGAAACCATGTCTGCCGCACTGCGCTGAATTGCCTGCGCAATCAGATCCTTTGCAGTTCGATCGGCCTGTGCTTTAGCCTCATTTTCGCTGTCTTTGATCATTACGGCTAACTCATGAGCAAGACTTGATTTTGTTTCCTTTAAAATCAAGTCCTTTGCCTGTTCCTTGGTTAAAGCAGCGATTTCCTCAAGCTTAGTCTCTTGCTGTTTTTCAAGCGAAGCAATTTTTTGACGCTTGGCCTCCAGTCGTTGCTGTTCAGAATTCAACTGGCCTTCTTTTTTCTCAATCGCATGCTCGCGCTTTTCTAAAGCATTGTCCTTACGATCAATATTTTCTTCACGAGCAAGCAACCTGTTTTCCTGCTTTTGAACTTCTGAACGGCGAACCTTCAATTCGTCTTCGACTTCGCTACGATAGCGCTGACTCTCGTCCTTAGCCTCTAACAAGGCTT
>NZ_DAIUCE010000052.1:0-13403 GCF_036846325.1 Ligilactobacillus sp.
AACAAAAAGCAAGCAGAACTGCCAGAATCACGCTGTATTCTGAAACGTACCATGCCTGAAGCATCGTTGTGATCAACAAGCCGATGCTGTAGAGCGCCTTGAGTTTTGAGTTCTGTCCTTTGAGCGAGATCATGTGCGCAAATCCGATTCCTGAAAGAGCTGCAATCGGTGGAGCCATCATGACCGTATAGTAAGGATGGAAGAAGCCTGCGACCGAGAAGAATCCGGCCGTCGGAATCAGCCAAAGTGACCAGTAAAGCAGCTGGCGACGCTTTTCATCAAGCCTGGTCCATTTCTTGAGCTGTTCGTTAAGTGCCGTCCAGACGGCAGTCAGGCTGGTGATTGCAAATGCCAGAAGCCAGCTGATCTGTCCGCCAAGCTCTTTTTGGAAGACCCTGAAAGGTCCTGCCTTTCCGACATTGAACGGATTATTACCCCCGTTTTGCTGACCGTTTCCCTTAGGGGCAGCTGCCTTCATGTTCGGCTGTCCTCCGGGAGCCTTCTTTCCCTGCTTCCCGTTTCCTGCAGGCGGGGTCTTTGCCTTTGATGCCTTGCTCTTTTGTCTGTTGCCCATACCTGAGAAGCGGCCGCCGATGCCGGTTGACTGCCCGAGAAGTCTCTGGGCGCCGTTATAAGAGAATGCGAGTTCCAGCACTGAATTTGACGAAGAGCTTCCGACATAGGGACGCTTTGATGGATTCGTAAGATCGACCGAAAGCGGCCAGATCAGCGTGAAAACCGCCAGGACAATCGTTGCAAGGCCAAGGTCCCGCAGCTTCTTCTTCCAGGTGTTGTTTGAGGAAACCCAGTAGAAAACGTACATTGCGGGCAGGACCATGAAGGCCTGGAGCATTTTGATGTTGAACGAGATGCCGATGACGGCAAATGAGACCAGGACAAGCATGAGCTTTCTCTTGGAAACTGCCTTCTGGAGTATGTATCCCGCAACAAGCAGAAAGAACAGCAAAGTCGTGTCCATGTTGTTCGTTCTGGCATTAGCCGCTGCAATCGGGGTAAGCGTCAATACGAGTGCGCTGATTTCCGCAGCACGCTGACCGAAATAAGGTCTGACCATCAGATAGAGCAGGTAGACTGAGGCAATCCCGAAAAGGACCGACGGCAGGACGATGCTCCAGCCGTGGATGCCGAAGATTCTGGCTGAAATTGCCATGAACCACAATGCAACGGGCGGTTTGTCAACGGTGATGAAGCCGGCCGGATCGAAACTGGCGTACCAGAAGTTGTGCCAGCTTTTGGTCATGCTGATGATTGCGGCGGTATAATAGCTGTTTGCGCTGCCGGCCTGCCAGATGTTCCATCCGTATAGAAAGGCTGCTGCAATCAGGATTGCAGCAAGCCTGGGGTTCAGTTTTTTGAGTCTGTCTGTCAAGTGCATGAGAACACTTCCTTCCTTGAATGATGGATTCAGTTTACAGGGCTAAATTGAAGAAAAGTTTTGCATCACTCTAAGAAAAGATAAACATATTCATAAGGAGATGATAAGAAACTGCATCGACATGTTTTCCTTCTGCAGGATTCATCTCTTTTTTTCGGAATCATCAATGGCATTTGACAAATGAAAAGGCCCGGTGCAGGCCGGACCTTGATGTGAAATTCACTTTTTAAAATGGCGCCAGACTGCCGAGGCAACCATCCAGATGATGACGACGAAGGAGATCAGGTATCCGGCCACGCCGATGTTGTAGATGGCAGGATGTTCTGTGCTGCCCTGGACGAGCAGGGAGGAGCTCAAAATGATTGATGCGAGGATGATCGTGATGATCAGCCGGTTGACGATTATTTCAACGCGGTCGATGAATTTGTCCTGCCCCTTGAAGCGCAGGGTGAATCTGCCGCGACCCTGGTTCAGGGTGTCAAGCAGCCTTTCAATTTTGACCGGGATTTGCGGAGTGGATTTTACGGCACGCCCGAAAGCCATCAGATCTTCATCAAGCTCGTTTTTCCAATTGAACTTGCGCTTGAAATATTCTTTGGCAAACGGACGCGCGACATCCATCAATGACAGATCCGGATCGAGCTGGGCAACGATGCCTTCAAGCGATCCGAATGCCTTGACCAGCAGCGTGACTTCCGGTTTGACTTGAAGATTGTTTTTGCGGCAAAGTTTGATGATGCTGTAGAGCATGACCGGAAAATCAATCTGCCCCAGTCCTTGCTTGAGATAAGGCGTCAGGAAGATGCCGAGCTGATCCGTGAAGTCTTCTTCGTCGACTTCGCCCGTGCGGTTGCAGATGGAAAGAACGGCCTGGCTGATTTCCTGAGTGTCCTTCTTGCTTAAGGCAACGATTACGCTGGCGATGCCGTCTGCAAGAAGCGGAGACAGTCTGCCCATCATTCCGAAGTCGAGGTAGACGAGCCGATAGGGTGGCAGTTTTCGCCCGGCTCTGATGTCTGCTTTGATGCTGCCCGATTTTTTCTCGAATTCGTGTGTCGTTTCAACTTCATCGAGGCGCGGATCGCCTGGCTTCAGGCGATGGAAGAGGATGTTTCCAGGGTGCGGATCCGCATGGAAGAAATTGTCGACGAAAACCTGTTTAATGAAGTTTTTGACCAATGCGTCTGCGATGTATGTGCGCTCCTTTTTCTGGAGCCTGCGCTCGTCCGGATTGTCCGAAAGCGGACGGGCGGCCAGTTTCTTGATGCTTTCACCCTCCATTTTCGAGTTGACGAGGATTTTCTGGGTCGAATATTCTTCATATATGACTGGAACTTCGATGATTCCGTCATGGTCGTTTAAGCGATGGAATTCCAGACCGTTCTTGATTTCGATTTCGGTATTGATCTCATTCAGGAGAGATTCCTGCAGCTGATTCAGGATTTCTTCCGGGTCCACGACGGTGATTTCCGGGGCAAGTTTCAGAATTTTCAAGGCCTGACGGAACAGTGTGAGGTCGGTTTCGACGAGTTCTCTGATTTCAGGATGCTGAACCTTGACGACGACCTGCGTTCCGTTTTTTAGAACAGCGTGGTGAGTTTGACCGATTGAAGCCGAAGCAAAGGGCTTTTCGTCAAATTTGTCGAAAACGTCGCTGATGTTTTTTCCGGTCTGTTCATGGAAAGTCCTGCTGACGGTTTCGAACGAATCGATCTGGACGTCATCCTGCAGTTTCTTGAATTCGCTGATAAATGCAGGGGAGATCAGATCGGGACGGGTGGAGAGAATCTGTCCGCCCTTGATGAACGTCGGACCGAGTTCTTCCAGTGCAAGTCTGACTTCTTCCGGATTCTGCTGTTTCATGAAGTTGCGTACGAAATCGTGTCTGCGCATGATTCTGACGATTTCAAGCATGCGGTTACGCTGATCCCTGCCGGTTATTTCTTCGATTTTCGAGATGTTTTCGTCGTTCATTTTGAACCCTTCCTTATGCGTTTATGGAAACATTGTATCATAGAACATGAAATGCTTTGTGATGTAAGGGAGAATAAAATACCATTAATCAAAAATTAATTTAAAGTTAGAAAATTCTTGCATAGTTCAAATCGTTGTAATATAATTTAATCAAGTTTTAGAGAATTTTAAATTTTCAGACAGGGGATTATGCGTATGAAAAATTTTAACAAACTTCTTGCCACCGGAGCAACGCTGGCAGCAGCAGGCCTGGCTCTTACCGGATGCGGGTCAAAATCTGGTTCCGGTTCCTCCAAGCAAGTCCTGAACTGGAATGAAGCTTCCGAACTTCCGACGATGGATTTGTCAAAGGCAACTGATACGATCAGTTTCGACATGCTGAACAACTCAATGGAAGGACTTTTGAGAATCGGCAAGAATTCCAAGGTTGAACCGGGGATTGCCAAGTCTTACAAAGTTTCTTCAGATGGACTTACATATACTTTCAATTTGCGCAAGAATGCCAAGTGGTCAAACGGTGACAAGGTTACAGCCGATGACTTCGTCTATTCCTGGCGCCGGACGGTCGATCCGAAGACCCAGTCGCAGTACTCTTATCTCTTTGAAGGCGTCAAGAACATCGATGACATCACGGCCGGCAAGAAAGCTCCGTCAACGCTTGGCATCAAGGCCGTCGGTAAATACAAGGTCGTTGTCACCTTAACGAAGAAGGTTCCGTACTTCAAGCTGCTGATGGGCTTCCCGAGCTTCTTCCCGCAGAACAAGGCCGCGGTTGAGAAGTACGGCAAGAAGTACGGCACATCATCCAAGTACATGGTATATGACGGACCGTTCAAGATGACCGGATGGACGGGAACGAACCTTTCCTGGACACTTGCCAGAAACAAGGACTACTGGGACAAGTCGCACGTCAAGCTTGACAAGATCAACTTCAAGGTCAACAAGAGCACGACGACTTCATACAACCTTTACCAGAGCAAGAAGCTTGACGAGACGATCCTGTCAACCGAACAGGCCAAGCAGCTGTCAAACGATCCGGGCTACACGGTCGTAAAGGAAGCACGTACGAACTACCTTGAATTCAACCAGACGAAGAAGGAATTCCAAAACAAGAAGATCCGTCAGGCCATCGGCTATGCCATCGACCGCAATCAGCTGGCAAGCAAGGTCATGGGAAGCGGCACGCTTCCGTCCAAGAGCGTTGTCTCATCAGGACTCGTCCAGAACAATGGAACGGACTTCGCAACAGCTGCCCAGACCAAGGTCGGCGTAACGCTTGACAAGAAGAAGGCCGCACAGCTCTGGAAGGAAGGGCTTCAGGAACTTGGCGAATCCGGCATGACGATTACCCTTTTGGGTGATGACACCGATGCTGCCAAGAAGATTACCGAATTCATCCAGAGCCAGCTGGAGGCAAATCTGCCGGGAATCAAGGTTGAAGTTGCAAATGTTCCGTTCAAGACACGTCTGGCACGTGCGGAAAAGGGTCAGTTTGAACTGCTGGCAAATGCCTGGTCTGCTGACTTCTCTGATGCAATCAGCTTCCTCGATCTCTTTACTACAGGCAATCCGTATAACAACGGCAAGTGGTCGAATGCCGAATACGACAAGCTGATTACAGCTTCCAAGACGACGGATGCCGGCAATACGTCCAAGCGCTGGAATGACATGGTCAAGGCTTCCAAGCTGCTCAATGAAGAACAGCCAATCATTCCTCTGTTCCAGCTGAACACTCCGGCACTGATCAGAACGAACGTCAAGGGCGTCATTCATAATACGGCTGGTGTTTCATACAACTGGAAGGAAGCATATATTGCCAAATAATCGAATTTAATCAAGGACATTTCAGTATGGTTCATGCGCCGCAAATGCATGGGACTCTTTAACGAGGAGTTTTTGAAATGTCTAATCAGTTATGATATGCCGTGGTGACAGGATAGCCACGGCATATTTTTTTGACTTTTCTTCATTAAATGGGACAAAGCGGTCTGCCATTTTCGGATTGCAATTATCTACAGTTCCGGATGGTTTGTGATACACTAAGATTATTGATACACAATGGAAGAGGTGAAGCTGATGACGCGCAAGGACACGATTTTTGAGTATATCAAGCAAAACGCAAGCATCGAGCCGGAAGGATACACGACGACCGAGATTTCGGAGGCTCTCGGAATCATCAGGAACAACGTCAGCAAGGAATTGAACGTTCTGGTTCGTGAGGGCAGGCTTCGGAAAATCGACGGCAGGCCCGTCAGGTATCTGCTGGCTGAACGTGAGATTCAGAGCAGAAACAAGGTCGGTGAATATTCGCAGCGCAAGTCGCAGATTACCGGATTTGCCAATGCAAGACTGCCTGAATCAGACGATGACGATTATGAAAAAGACATTCCTCAGGACGTTTTTGAAAATTTCATCGGCAGGAATGACAGTCTGAAAAATCAGGTGGAACAGGCCAAGGCTGCCATTTTATATCCGCCACAGGGATTGAATGTCCTGATTACGGGCCCGACCGGTTCGGGTAAAACCTATTTTGCCAATGCAATGTATCGTTTTGCGATGAATAAGGGGGTCATCAAGAAGCAGAAGTTCACGACGTTCAACTGTGCCGATTATGCGCACAACCCACAGCTTTTGATGTCGCATCTCTTCGGGTATGCCAGGGGGGCATTCACGGGAGCAACTGAGGATCATGACGGACTGATTCAGGAAGCGGACGGAGGGATGCTTTTTCTGGATGAGGTTCATCGATTGCCGCCTGAAGGTCAGGAAATGATCTTTTATTTCATGGATCACGGAACGTACAATCGTCTCGGGGAAACTGCCAAGTCGCATCACGCAGACGTCAGGCTTGTCTGTGCAACGACGGAAGACCCTGAAAGCTCCTTGCTTCAGACGTTTGTCAGAAGAATACCGATTATGATCAAGATGCCCAGTTTCAGTCAGAGAAGTGCAAGAGAACAGCTGCAGCTTCTGCGACAGCTGCTTGGGATTGAAGCAAATCGAACGGACAAGGACATCAAGCTGAGCGAAGACGTCGTCAAGGCACTGCTTGGAAGCGTGACATTCGGTAATGTCGGACAGCTCAAATCAAACATTCAGCTTGTCTGTGCACAGGCATTTCTGAACAGCATGCAGGATGAAAATGAAATGGAGATTGAGTTTGACTCGCTTCCGCAAAATATCAAGGACGGAATTCCGCGACTCGCCAACAACAGGACGGAATTAAGCAAACTGTCCCGTCTGCTGGAACCGATGATGATTGTTCACCCGAATGATGCTTCGAAGATTCAATCAGAAAGCGACAGCTATGAACTGCCTTATAACTTGTATGAAATCATCGGTTCCAAGGCTTCCCTGCTGAAGGAAGAGGGGTTGGACCAGCCTGCAATCAACAACTTCATTCTGACGGACATCAACCTGCATTTGAAGTCATTTTACCGTGAGGCAAAGGTTGATCAAAAGGAAACGAATCTTAATGAAATCGTTGATCAGAGCACAATCGATCTGACCAAGAAAATCAGGGAACGACTGCAGAATGATTACGACTACAATGCCGGAGACAACTTCGTCTATGCGATGAGCCTGCACATCAGCTCGTTTATCAAGCGAATCCGCTCGGGAAAGCCGATGAGGGCCGTTTCCGGAGATATCGTGACGATGGTCAAGGACTATCCCGAAGATTTGCGGCTTGCCGAACAGGTCAAGAAGATGATTGAACAGCATTACAAGTTCATTGTTCCGGAATCGGAAGTCTATTACCTGGCCGTGCTGCTCGTCTCATTGAATTCCGTTTCGAAAAGCGGAAGCGTTGGAGTGGTGGTTGCGGCACACGGAAACAGCACTGCCTCTTCGATGGTTCAGGTTGTAAATAAGCTGCTCGGGGCAGAAAACCTTGTTTCATTTGACATGTCGCTTGAAATGAGCCCGAAGGCCGCATTGGAGGGAATCATTGAAAAAGTCAGGGAAGTTGACCAGGGAAACGGCGTGTTGCTGCTGGTGGACATGGGATCGCTCAGTACTTTCAGCGAGCAGATTACGAACGAAACCGACATCCCCGTTAAAACGATTGACATGGTGACGACGGCAATGGTTTTGGAAGCGGCTCGCAAGACTTCCCTGATAGACAGCGATTTGAAGACCGTTTATGCCGAATTGCGTGACTTCAACGGATATTATTCTCATAAGGATGAAGAACATTCGTCAAGTCAGACTGATGTTGCCAGGCAGCGCGCAATCATTGCAATATGTTCGACAGGTGAAGGAACCGCCAGAAAAATCAAGCAGATGATTGATAATATCTTAGTCGATCAACTGATTGATGACGTCGTCGTCATTCCGATTTCCGTTGTCGGAATGGATGGCCGGATTGAAGAGCTCGAACAGAATTATCGTATAATCGCTGCAACGGGAATCGTCAATCCTGACATCGGCGTTCCGTTCATTTCCCTGGATGCATTGTTTAAAGGGGGCGGCAGCGAGTTCATCCAGCTTTTGGAAGATTCTGACCGATACTACGAATTGAACTCCGGAAGTTCAGGTGAAGAGTCGTTGTCGATGAGCGAGAGGACGGCATGCCAGTATCTGGAGCAGTACTATACATTCATCAACCCAAGGAAGGTTATCGGGATTTTGTGGAATTACTGCGATCTGATAGAACGGGATTCGAAAAGGGAACTGGGTCAGTCGAAACGAATGGGGCTGGTGATGCATCTGGCAGGGGCAATCGAACGTGCACTGCTGCAGGCACCGATTTCCGCGACGGAATCGGAATTGAGCGAAATGAGAACCAACAAGCTGTTTCCGAGTGTGCAGAAGGCCGATCAGATGCTGGAGGACCGGCTTAACGTCAGATTTGCCGATTCGGAAATGTATTACATTATCAAATTGATTGATACAGAAAGCAGAAACGAATGATACAGATGTGTTTGATACACTAAAATTAGTGTATCAAACATTTTTTTGACAACAAATAACAAGAAAAATATGTGAATTTTTAGTGAATATCTTTTTTGAATATGCATCGAAAAGAAATGATTATATTTTGAAATGCTGTTAAAACTGGAATGACAGACGTTTTGAATTGGGAGAGAAATAAAAGATATGAAGAAAAAAGCAATTTTTAATCTCAACTCTGAATTTGATACACAAAGTTGGCACGGTAATTGCTATATGCTATGTGTAAGGAAAATCTTTGATAAGGGGATGATCGTATGCTGAGATTGATTGTTTCGAGTCATGGAAAGCTTGCCGTAGAACTGGTCGAATCTTCATATATGATATTCGGCCGTCAGGACGGCGTTTCCGCCTTGGAATTTGATCTTGACGAAGATCTGAACGATATCAGGGAAAAATACAGAACTGTTTTGGCTGGAGTGCCGGAAGATGACCAGGTGCTTTTCATGTGCGATTTGTTCGGCGGTTCTCCATTTAACGGGGCAAAGGCCCTCGTCGATGAAAATCCGGAACGTTACGGCCTGATTGGCGGCGTGAACCTTGCAATGCTGGTTGAGTCGTATGTTCTGAGACAATCGGGCAGACCATTGGGTGAGGTTGTTTCCATCCTGGAAGAAACCGGTCGGTACGGAATCAGACACTATGAAGCCGGTGATGACATTGACGATGGATGTTAGATTGTTGAGAATCGACAGCAGGCTGCTGCACGGGCAGGTGGCAACGAGCTGGACTAAGACGACAAAGGCTGACCGCATTCTTGTCGTTTCAGACGGCGTTGCCAGGGACAATCTGCGCAAGACGTTGATTATGCAGGCCGCACCACCGGGGGTCAGGGCAAATGTCCTGACCATCTCAAAAATGCTTCGTATTTATTATGATTCGCGCTTTGATTTTATTAATGCAATGATTTTAGTTGAGAATCCGGTAGATGCAATGAGGCTGATTTCCGGGGGAATCAAGGTTCCTTCGGTAAACATCGGATCAATCAGTTTTGACACCACCCGTAAGATGGTGACTGATACAATCGCAGTGAATCATGACGACGTGACCGTGTTCATCTGGATGCATCGTCGCGGAATCGAACTTGATTATCGCAAGGTTCCAAGCGATGCCAGAAAGGATTTCTGGAAATGTCTTTGTGAAAAGGAATTTGTTCATGATACGAGCCAAAAGCTGAAGTAGTTCAAAAATTATGTATAGGAGGCAACACAAATGGTAGGTATTATCCTAGCAAGTCATGGTAGCTTTGCAGACGGAATTTTCCAATCAGGTCAAATGATTTTTGGTGAGCAGGAAAACGTCGCACACGTTACCTTGATGCCAAGTGAAGGCCCGGACGATATCAGAGCTAAGATGGAAGAAGCAGTCGCATCTTTCGAAAATCAGGATGAAGTCCTGTTCTTAGTCGATCTCTGGGGCGGTACACCGTTCAACCAGGCCAATAATCTGGTTGAACAACATAAGGACAAGTGGGCAATCGTTGCCGGCATGAATTTGCCAATGGTAATCGAAGCTTACGCATCACGTTTTTCAATGGAAAAGGCTCAGGACATTGCGGCACACCTTGTTGAAGCCGGCAAGGACGGTGTCAAGGTCAAGCCTGAATCACTGGCCCCGAAGGAAGCACCAAAAGCAGCGGCAAAAAGCAGTGAGCCGGCAGGGGCAATCCCTCCTGGAACAGTTCTTGGCGATGGTCACATCAAATACGTGCTTGCGCGCGTTGACTCGCGTCTGCTTCATGGACAGGTTGCAACGGCCTGGACGAAGACGACGCAACCGACAAGAATCATCGTTGTTTCGGACGGCGTTGCACATGACAAGCTCCGCAAGAATCTGATCACGGAAGCAGCTCCTCCTGGAGTAAAGGCAAACGTCATTCCGATTGACAAGATGATTGAAGTTTCAAAAGATCCTCGTTTCGGGAATACGAAAGCTTTGCTTCTCTTTGAAACACCGGAAGATGCCCTTAAGGCAATCGAAGGCGGTGTTGACATCAAGGAACTCAACATCGGTTCAATGGCACACTCTGTCGGCAAGGTTGCCGTGAACAAGGTGCTTTCCTTAGGCAAGGAAGACGTTGAAACGTTTGACAAGCTGAAGGAACTCGGAATCAAGTTCGACGTCCGCAAGGTTCCGACGGATTCTCATGACAATATGGATGAGATTGTTGACAAGGCTCGCAAAGAGCTCGGAATGTAAAGTTTCATTCTCAATAGAACAGGAGGACTAAGATATGTCTATTATATCAATGATTTTAGTAGTTATCGTTGCCTTCCTAGCGGGTATGGAAGGTATTCTTGATGAATTCGAATTCCATCAACCGCTGGTGGCATGTACGTTAATCGGTTTGGTTACGGGCCATCTTACAGAAGGTATCATTCTTGGCGGCTCGCTTCAAATGATTGCCTTAGGCTGGGCAAACATCGGTGCTGCCGTTGCCCCTGACGCTGCGCTGGCATCTGTCGCATCTGCAATTATTTTAGTTCAAGGCGACCAGGGCGTTAAGGGTGTCGGTACGGCGATTGCAATTGCCGTTCCTCTGGCTGTTGCCGGTTTGTTCCTGACGATGATCGTTCGTACACTTGCCGTTCCTATCGTTCACATCATGGATGCGGCAGCTGAAGAAGGGAACTACCGCAAGATTGAAATCTGGCAGATTATCGCTGTCTGCCTGCAAGGCCTTCGTATCGCCATTCCTGCGGCAGCTTTGCTGGTTATTCCTGCGGGTGCCGTTAAGAGTGCCCTGGAAGCAATGCCTGCATGGCTGTCAGATGGTATGTCCATCGGCGGCGGCATGGTTGTTGCCGTAGGTTACGCAATGGTTATCAACATGATGGCTACGCGTGAAGTATGGCCGTTCTTTGCAATCGGCTTCGTCATCGCAGCCGTTTCCGACCTTACATTGATTGCCCTTGGTGCTCTTGGCATCTCCTTCGGCTTGATTTATCTTGAACTCAAGAACAACGGCGGAAGCAGCAATGGCAACGGCGGCAACGGCAATACCGGCGATCCGCTCGGTGACATTCTCGAAGACTACGAATAAGGAGGATCAGGAACATGGCTGAAAACAAGATTCAATTAACCAAAAAAGACCGTCTGGCCGTTTGCTGGCGTTCGACGTTCCTGCAAGGTTCATGGAACTATGAACGTATGCAAAACGGTGGCTGGTGCTACGCAATTATTCCGGCAATCAAGAAGCTCTACAAGACAAAGGAAGAACGCACGGCAGCTTTGAAGCGCCATCTGGAATTCTTCAACACGCACCCGTATCTTGCATCACCTGTAATGGGTGTTACGCTTGCTCTTGAAGAAGAGCGTGCCAATGGCGCAGCCGTTGATGATACTGCCATTCAGGGTGTTAAGGTCGGCATGATGGGCCCTCTTGCCGGTGTCGGCGATCCGGTCTTCTGGTTCACAATTCGTCCTATGCTCGGTGCCCTGGGTGCTTCACTTGCCCTTGGCGGCAATGTTCTCGGACCGATTATCTTCTTTGTTGCATGGAACATCATCCGCTGGGCATTCATGTGGTATACACAGGAATTCGGCTACCGCGCAGGTTCCAAGATTACGGACGACATGTCGGGCGGACTTTTGCAATACGTTACAAGCCTTGCATCCATCATGGGTATGTTCGTGCTCGGTGCCTTGATTGAACGCTGGGTTACAATCAACTTCACGCCTGTCGTTTCGAAGACAACTCTTTCAAAGGGTGCCTACATTGAATGGGACAAGCTTCCAAAGGGTGCTGCCGGCATCAAGGAAGCCTTGACACAGCAGGCAAACGGACTTGCACTTGACCCGACGAAGGTTACGACTCTTCAGGACAACCTTAATCAGTTGATTCCAGGTCTGGCTGCATTGCTTCTGACATTCCTCTGCATGTGGCTTTTGAAGAAGAAGGTTTCCCCAATTGTCATCATCCTGGGAATCTTCGTTGTCGGTATCGTATTCCACGTAATCGGCTTGATGTAATCTATCAGTAAATGATTATAATGCGGTCTTGTTCCGTTGGGATGAGACCGTTTTGTTGTATAATAAGAAGTATCAGACAATATGGCGGAGGGTATCATAATGGTTCAATCAATCAATACTAAGGTAGATCTAGTAATCGAAGGAACGTCACACATGGGGCTGACGGACTACGGCAAAATCATGATTGGCGACAAGGGCTTTGAATTCTTCAATGACCGCGACGTCCGCAAGAATATTCAGATCCCCTGGACGGAGGTTGATCTGGTGATTGCCTCCGTCATGTTCAAGGGCCGCTGGATTCCGCGTTACGGATTCCAGACGAAGAAGAACGGAACGTTTACGTTTTCTTCCAAGAAGCCGAGAAAGGTCCTGCGTGCCGTCAGGGAGTACATCGAACCAGAACGCATGGTTCGCTCGCTGACGTTCTTCCAGGTCATTAGAAGGGCATTGAGGAACAAGTTTTCATCTAATAGGAAATAGCTTGTCTTGTCAAATGCAGCGCCTTCAAGAGACTCCTTCCGAATTTTACCGGGAGGAGTCTTTTTCATGCCTGTTTTGGCAGCTGAAACTTTTTTAATGATTCGGTTTTTTATCAGTTAACACTTGCCGTCGTCAGGCGGCTGGCCTGGATGTTTTCAAAATACTTGTTCAAGGTAGATAACTGATATTGTTCTTCTTAATCAATGAATAAAAATTGCTTTGATACATAAAAAAACAGTTTCATTCCGAACAAAAAAGGCAAATTGGCAAAGAATGTTTCCAGTCAATTTTTTTAATAAATAAATTCCAAAATATTCTTGACTAACAGTCAAAATGCCTGTATAGTTAATATCGTTGTCAGTTGAGCAATGGCTTAACGCAAAGTCGGCAGCTCGGTAAAATAAATTAATCATTGACATCGTTTGCTCAATATGATAAACTTAAAGAGTTGTCAGTTGAAACAGATGAGTTGAGAGAAATGAATTTTTATTCAAAAACATTTCAAAAAAGTTCTTGACAAGGATGCTGATGACTGATATAATTTAAGAGTTGTCACTTAGATGACTATGAAACAGATCTTTGAAAACTGAACAAAGTTTCGATAAGCAAATGTGCAGGGCTTCCTGTT
>NZ_DAIUCE010000053.1:0-13394 GCF_036846325.1 Ligilactobacillus sp.
CCTGATTTATTCAGGCAACTTCATCACCAGCATCAACGTCAACGAATGGAATCAGACCAGACTTTACACGGGCATCAATCCCGACCACTTTTCCTGGCTGCTTGAACCGGACGAATCGTTCAAGACGCCTGAAGCCGTCCTGTTCCATACGAAAGACGGCATCAACGGCCTGATGAAGGAAACGCATGCCTTCGTGCTCAATCACATCATCTCACCGAAGTGGCAGAACAAGGTGCGCCCGATTGTCTTGAACAACTGGGAGGCAACTTACTTTGACTTTGACGAAAGGAAACTGCTGGAACTGGCAGAAAAGGCCAAGGACATCGGCATCGAATGCTTTGCGGTTGATGACGGCTGGTTCGGGCACCGGAACGATGACCGGACCTCGCTTGGCAACTGGACCGTCGATGAAAGGAAGTTCCCGAACGGAATCTCTGCATTTGCAGGGAAGATCCACGAAATGGGACTGAAATTCGGCATGTGGTTCGAACCTGAAATGGTTTCTCCGGACACCAGGCTTTATGAAGAGCATCCCGAATGGGTCGTCGGACATCCCTATGAGAGAAGATCCGTCGGCCGCGGTCAATACGTCCTTGATTTTGCCAACCCGCAGGTCGTTGACGCCATCTATCAGCAAATGAAAGCCATCATTGAAGAAACCGGTCTTGACTACATCAAGTGGGACATGAACCGCAACATCACTGAGGCATACTCCAATTACCTGCATGAAAGACAACGGCCGCAAGGCGAATTCTTCCACCGCTACATTCTCGGCGTATACAGCCTGTATGCAAAGATTCTAAGCGATTTTCCCGAGATCTTCATTGAAGGGTGCGCAAGCGGCGGCGGCAGGTATGATCTCGGCATCATGTGCTACAGCCCGATGATCTGGCCAAGCGATGACAGCGATGCCGTTGAGAGGCTCGACATCATGTCAGGCGCAATGCTGGCCTATCCGCTGGCAGTTTTCAGCAATCACGTGTCAGCCTGCCCGAACGATCAGATCAGACGCAATACTCCGCTTGAAATGCGGCATGACGTCTGTGACTTCGGAGCGCTCGGATACGAGCTCGACATCACGAAATTAAGCGACGGTGAGTTGGCGGCAATCAAGGCAAACATTGCAGAGTACAAAAAGCAGAGAGAATTGATTTTATTCGGACAGTTCAGGCGTCTGCTTCCGTTTGACGAAAATGAAGTTTCATGGTGCGTCACAGACGGCAGTCAGTCGTTAGTTGGATTCTACCGCAAACTGGCACAACCGAACACGAGCATCTTTGATTACCTCAAACTGCCTTTTGCCGATGAAGACAAGCGCTACCTTGTCGACAGCAAACATCAGGTCAAGGGCAGCTGGCTTAAGAACAACGGTCTGTTGCTGCCATACCAGTTCAACGGCGCAAACGCGGATACCGCCGGACTCATCGGCGATTTTCAAAGTGCAAGGATCAGCCTTGAAGAGCTGAATTAACAACGTTCATCCCATTTTTAAACATCTTTAAACCAAAAAAGCAGCGAAGGACATCTTGTTTGATGTGCCTTCGCTGCTTTTTTGCATGAAGCGGCAGCTGCAGAAAAGCTCTGCATTTAAAATGAACCTCAGCCTTTGCGAATCTTGCGAACGCCGACCGTCAGCAACGGGATGATGACCAGGACGATGGCAAGGTACCCCATGTAGCCGTAACCGTACTTGATGATGTTCGTCAAGCCGCCTAAGGAGATGACCACCGACAAAATGATGATGAATGCCGACAGAACACAGCGTTTTGCAAAAAGCGTCGGCACCTTGTCGACAACCTTGCTGTTTTCAAAGCGGTCGACGAAGGCAAACGTCAGGGTGATGGCAGAAGAGACCAGACACAGGAGCAGGATCACGCCGTAAACGACCAGAAGCCAGTTGACCTTCATGGCCTGCAAAACCGTCAGCGTCGGCAGAGTCGACCCGTTCGGCGTCTTCGTGAACGTATTTTCCCAGCAAAGAAGCATGAAGACAGCCATTCCCAGACCGAAAGTATTCATGAAAAACGATGCAAGCATTGACTTGCCTTCAGCATTATTGTTCCTGCCCTTGAAAATTGCCCCGCAGGCAAGCATCGTTGGAATCTGCACGCACTGGAAGCCTGCATAGACAAAGGCATTCCATATTGCCTTTGGAAGGCTTGAAAATCCTTCGCTTTGGAAACGCACCGAGAAAAGATGGCCAACGTTGCCGGCCTTCAGGATTCCGTAGCCGTATGCAACGAAAATGCAGATCATGATTGCGGTTCCCATATAAGTACTGATCAATTGAACGGCCCGTTCGCCAAAAATCGTCGCAAGGAAGACCAGCAGGCCGACCAGAACGATGCAGACATAGTAATTCCATCCAAAGTACTGCACCAATGCGCTGGCCGCACCGGCAACCGCAACCGATACTGCCATGATGACCATGACGTAGAAGAAAAGTTCAAAGACAAGTTCCAGTTTGTCAAAGGGATGATAAAGTTTTTCGAATAATTCCTTATATGAATGCAAATCATATTTGTTGTATAACTTCATGGCAATTGCGATGATTCCGGTCAGGATGGCCATCGACAAGACAAGCGACAGCAGTCCGGCCCAGCCCGAACAGACAAAATACGTGTTTTCCTGATTGCCCGTCGCAAAACCTCCGCCCGCATGCGATGCAAACAAAACCATCGCAACGGACAGAATCGATGCCGTTGAAGCCTTGGCCGCCGTGTGATTACCCTTTTTCTCCATAAAAATTCCTCCTCAATGTATGATACCCTCATCAAATGCTCAATCGACGCTTTTTCCTAATAAGACAGAAAAGCGGCCGGCCGTTCAACCGAACAGCCAGCCGCTTTCGCAGGAAAACATTCTGCCATGCCGTCCGCATCCTTCGTTCAGGTGGTGCGGACAGTCACAAATATCCGCATCACCTAAATAATAATGACGCGAATAATGACGACGTTTAATTTCTTGTGAAGTCGCATGGCATTTTTCATCTTTTCCTACCTCGTTTCGTATTTGATGTCTTTTACTTTACCATGACCGTAATTAAAAATCAATAATAAAATTAGAAAAACCTTAAATTAAAATCCATTTGCGCTTCTTTCGAGTCCAAAACGCTTGATTTAACGGCTTTTATTTCTTAATTGATTTTCATCAAAAGAACATTTCCATGATTATAAGAATAGGATAATCATTATATGCTTAAGATTTTATCAACGCAAAAATACGCTTATTTTTATCCAAATCGAAACATTTTCTTCATTTTTCCGGTATATGTTGAATGTAACTGAAGATTGGAGGTATCGCATCATGAAAAAAGCAACTTCTCTATTTGCTTTGGCATTGTCGTTCATATCATTCTTATTTTATCTGACTCCTGACGACTCAGCAGAAGCCAGCAGCGCTCCTCCGGTTTCCGACGTAACGATTCCCGGACCGGGAACCTGGGACAGGGACGGTGTGGGAGAAGGTGACTCGTCACTTTGGCCGGGTTATCTCTACATGGCAGTTCAGGTCATGGGATACGGGCAGCCGACGGCATATCTTGACGGCAGAATAGTCAGAAGAGCCGTAAGTCAGCCCTATTTCTTCAATGGAAACATCGTCACCGGATTCAGGGACTTCTTTCACTTAAGCAACAAATCCGGTCTGACTCCGGGAAAGCATGTCTTTAAAGTGACATATACTTCGGATAACTTTCCATTCAATGAAACCAGCGCATCATATACATTTGACTATCCCTTGAAAGGAGGAAGATGACATGTCAGTCTCATCAGTAAACCCGACCTATTCGAGCAGGTATGTTACCTTCGACAAGACACCGTCTGCATCAAAATTCCAGGTTCAGGAAACCAAAAGTGACAACCGACAGCCGGTGCTGCTTGACGAAGGAGTCTTCGGAACGGCCTTTGTCGGAGAACCGCCCGTTCCGATAAAAATGGACAAATACGGAATTGATCTGTGGTATTCGGGAGGCTCGAAGAATGCCGGTAACGGCAAATACTATATCCAGCAGGGCGTTGCCAACTACACTGCTGACTCGACCGATGAAGATCCGACGGTGGCCATTTACGGAATCAACGATTACGGTGAAAAGTACAGCGAAATCGTTCATCTGAATGACATCGACCCGACAAACGCCACATACGGCGAGTTCAATGCCCTGTATCAGCACATCGCTGAAACGAGCAGTCCGCACATTTCGCCAAACGGAACATTCTTTGCAATTGATGCTCTGGAGTCAATGCATTTTCAGTATGACAAGAAATACAACTTCCTTGCACAGCTTGACCTGATGTCAGAAAAATATCAGGGAATTCATGATTACAGAGATGTCTCCCAGATACAGGACATGAAGACGGCCCTGATTGACAACTTCAATGAGAAGAATTCACAGGGCATAAAGGCCGGTGACAATCCGGCAGAACCGATTTTCTATGCCAGCGACATAGAAAATTCCCAGAGTGGTGTAAGCCTCGAAACTGCGGGTGAATACAGCAAGATGATCCAGAATATTGAGGAAAAAATTGACAAGGAGCAAAATGATGCCCTGCAGCGGATATTTGACAAGCTGCATGCACATAGAGTGTACGGTGGAAATGACCGCGATGAACGGCCGGTTCGGAAAAAGGGGAATGTCTCAGAAGACGGGATCTCCAAATAAAAGAGGCTGGAAAAAATCTGACTCAAGCAAAAGCTCGGATGGTTTGCAACTGATTGCAGATTTCATCCGGGCTTTTTATACTTATACAGCATTAAATGCAGGCTTCGCACGTAATCCGAGGCTGACATTTACGGGCAAATCTCAAAGACTTTTGCCCGTAATTTCGCCCTGGCGTCTGATTGAACAGGCGATGCGCAGCACTGCATTTGGCAAAAACAGTCAGTTCCCACGTATAGGAATTGAAAAAAGTGCCGGACAGAATCAGTCGACCTGCGACCTCCTTTGTTCGGCACTTCATCTTTTCCGGCCTCTTTGCCGGCCGGACACAATTAAATTGGTTATTTACGGACGATAATCCTTGTCAATAATCAGAACAGGCTTGATTGTCTTTCCGGAAACGGAATCGGCATTGGCCTGATTGATGTCTTCGAAGTCATAGAACTTCTCCGTCTTGTCGAAGTCAAACCAGCCGAGCTTGTAGAACTCAATCAGTCTTGGAATGTCAATCTGAGGGATTGAGTCGCCCATGTTGACGCCGACGACCTTCTTGTCGTCAACGCAGAGGTCATTCCATGTCGAAAGCTCGATCAGATGCGGTGTCACGGCGATGGCAGCACATGTTCCGCCCTGTGCGAGTGCGGAGACGGCATTCATGATCACTGCTGAAAGACCGGTTGTGTCAACGCTCCAGTCAACACCGTATCCTCCTGTAATCTCCCTGATTCTTTCAACCGGATCCTCTTCCCTGCTGTTGATTGTGTGCGTTGCACCGAGTTCCTTTGCAAGTTCAAGTCTCTCGGGAACGACGTCGACTGCAATGACCCTGATGCATCCGGAGATTCTGCCTGCCATCATGGCTGCAAGTCCCACCGCGCCTGTACCGAAGACGGCAATTGTGTCGCCCGGCTTTGGCTTGAGCGTGTTCAAAACAGTGCCTGAACCTGTAACGTATCCGCATCCGAGCGGTCCAAGCTTGCGCAGGTCGAGTTCCGGATCAACCTTGACCGCATTGCGCTGGTCAACGACGGTCGTTGTGGTGAAGGATGACTGATTGAACATGTCGGAAACGTGTTCGCCGTTTTCCGTAAAGTGATCGTCACCATCGGCCCTGACACCTGAAAGGTTGTACTTTGCATAACTGCGGCACTGCGTAGGCACGCCCTTCAGACACTTGTCACACGTTCCGTCAGAGTAAAACGACAGAATCACATGATCTCCGGGCTTGAAGTTCTTGACTTCACTTCCGACCTTCTCGACGATTCCTGCACCTTCATGACCCAGAATGACCGGATATCCAAGGGATGCATCCCCGCGACGGATGGCTTCGTCCGAATGACAGATTCCTGATGCAACCATATGTATCTGCAAATCAGTCGGTCCGACGTCATGAAGCTCAATGTCATCCCTGATTTCAAAAGGTGCTCCGACTTCCTTTACTACTGCTGCCTTGATTTTCATAATAACACCGCCTTATCAACTTTTGTTAACGCTTACATTGATTATTTTAAACCCTTTTCTCCAATCAGTCAAACCCTCCTGCCAATTTTCATAAGACAATCTTCATTCTCTGTCTCCAGCTCTGCTTTACCAAAAGGCACAAAATTCCCGCCCGTCTTCCCTTGAAATCCAGGGTTGCCCGTCCTGACTGCATTTTTCAAAAAATTCACACTGCACGCCAAAAATGATAACAAAAATATGGCAAAATACGACTAAGAAGGAGCGATTCTCATGAAACGAAAGAAACTAACATGGCTTTTCTGCCTGTTCTTTACAGCCTTTTTCTTCCTTGCACCGGCTGTTGCTCACGCTTCAGCCAAAGATGACATCGGAAAATACGACGTCACCGTCAACATCCTGAAAAACGGTGATGCAGAAGTCACGCATGAAGTTACATACAATCTTTCTAAAAAAGCCAATCAACTGACGCTTCCTCAAAGCATCAGCGGAACCGACGGCGTTTATTCGGTCAGCGTTTCCGTCGTCTCCGGATCAAGGAAAATTCGACTAAAGCAGGGAACTTCTCATAAGAAGAATACGTTTGAAACAAAGCAGACCAGGAAAAAACTCGAAATCACCACCTATGGAAACTACGGTACCAATCCGCTGAAATTCACGTACGTATACAGGCTGCACGGTCTGGTCACGAACTACAAGGACTGTGCCGAAGTCAACTGGCGCGTGATCAGCAGCAATCTGACCGTGCCGCAGCGAAACGTCGGCATTCACTTTGTCCTGCCTCAGAAAAAAGTCAGGTTCCTGCGCATCTGGAATCACGGAAATCTTGACACGGCCAAGACAAACGTCAGCTTCGGCAAGGGCAGGGTCGACGTCTCACTCAAGCAGAATCCCGCACATCAAAGTCTGAGATGCCACCTGCTGTTTCCCGCAGGCGTCACGCCGGAAAACAAAAAAGTCGTCAAGCAGCATTCAAAGGAACACATCGAGGCAATTGAAGACAAAAGACTTGAAAAATCAGTCAGAAAACGTGAAAGGAAGAAGAACACCTATAACATCATCCGCTTCGCCTGGCTTGGAGCAGTTGCCCTGAGCATCCTCTCATGGTTCATTTATCTGATCAAACACCCAATCAAGCAGAAAATCGCCATGCCTGATCCTGAATATTCATACGACCTGCCCAAGTATCCTGCAGAATTCGCCGAAGTCATCATGACAAACAACAAGCCGACACCGCGCGCATTTGCGGCATATCTGCTTGAGCTTGCCTTCGAAAAGAAGGTCACGATTGAAACAGTCCCGAACTCAAAGAACGATTTCTACATCAAGCTGGTAGACAAAGGCATCCTGCACGGAAATGAGCTGCTGAGGCTGCTGTTCGGACGCGTCGGCAGAAAAGGCCGTTTCACGCTTAAGGATCTTGAATCCTTTTCTCAAAACGACAGGCAGCGCCTGCGGTTGTCCTCTGCATTTGACAAATGGGCAGAAGACGTTCTCAGGCGTGCAAGAAATACAGGGTATTATGACCGGAAAGGCGAAAAACGAACACGCATCGCAGTCATCTGGTGCATCGCCAACATTCCGTTTACGGTCGCCTGCATCTGCATGTTCCTGGATAAGCTCCCTGTTGCAATTTTGCTTGCGGTTCTGATCATCTTCTGCGGTTTTCTGATTTCAAGGCTTTATCGCAATCGCGAAACCTACACCGCAGGCGGAATCACCATGCGCTATCGTCTCCTGTGCCTGAAGAAGACGTTCGAAGACATCCGCCGCATGAATCTTGAACCGGTCAAGGACAAGGTCCTTCATGAGCAGCTCGTTCCGTATTCAATCGTCTTCGGATCTTCAAGAAACACGATCAAGGCACTTAAAACCAATTTCCCGGCCAAAAGGCTGCAGATTGTCTTTGAATCCTACTACTTCCCGGTCTTCATCTTCTCGGACGGAGACTATGCGGCTTCTCTTTCAGAGGGACTGATGAGCGCAATCGCACCAATAAAGATTGACAAGATGAACACGAATGACGATCTGTCGGTCAAGTTCAAGAAGAGCCTGCTGGAAAAGCTCAGGAAAAAATGACGGAAAGAGGCTTTCGAAAAAGTCCGGACTGTCTCCTGAATCAGATGAAATGCCGGACAAAGGCGCCGGTTATAATGCCCTTTAAGCATACAGATGAAAAAGAAGATTCACTGTATGCCTGAAGGGCATTTTTTACTGCGTATCTCCTGCTCAATCAATGCGCAGGACAGATTTACGGACATCCTGACGTTTTTCGGAATCTGCCCGTAATCCCATCCTGACATGCTGCATTCGGCAAAAACAGTCATCAGCACTCACCTTTACGTAATCTTTACATAAATGAGTCATTGCCCTTTACATGAATACGTTATCTTTTAGGTGAAAACAAAGGAGAGATTAATATGAAAAAGCGTCTCATGACTGTATTTCTCGCCATATGCACGCTTCTCGCCTGCACAGGCTGTGCGAAAAATGCAGATTCCGGAACACAAGCCAGAAGTTCAACGTCAACTAAGAAAACCGAGATTATCGTTGCAGGTTCGACCGCCTTTGAGCCGCTTGTCAAAAAGGCCGTTAAACGCTACGCACAGTTCAATCCGTCCGTCAAGGTCAACGTTTCGGGCGGAGGTTCGCAGGCGGGCTTGAATCAGGTTGATCAGGGCAAGGTCGAAATCGGAACGAGCGACTTCTTTGCCGCACAGCAGAACATCGTCAACCGGGATCACCTGAGCGACTACAAGGTGGCAGTCGTCGGCATCGCCGTTGTTGCCAACAGAAAACTCAAGATCAGCAATCTTTCAGCTTCGCAGCTCAAGGACATCTTCTCCGGCAAAATCACCAACTGGAAACAGGTCGGAGGAAGGAATCAGAAGATCACAATCGTCAGCCGCGCGGACGGCAGCGGTTCCAGAAAGGCATTTGAACTGAACATCATGGGCAAAACGCCGATTGCGGCCGCAGAAGAACTGTCATCAAGCAGGCATCTGGCAGAATATGTCGCAAAAACTCCCGGAGCAATCGGCTACCTTGCATTTCCCTATCTGAAAAACAGCAGAACAAAGCTCAAGAAAATCAAGATCGACAACGTGACGCCGACTGCAGAACACGTCAGGGACAATTCATGGAAAATCTGGGCCTACGAGCACATGTACACGCGCGGAATGTCGCGCGGCGAAGCCTCCAAGTTCATCACCTACATGCTTGGAGACGACGTCCAGGACGGAATGGTGCAAAAGGCAGGCTACATCAGCATCCACGACATGGAAGTCCAGAAAGACGAGCACGGCGCAATGGTCAGGACCGGAAACTAGCCGCCTGCAGTAAATTCAATTCCCTTTAACTAAAAAGGCCTCGCCCGAATGAACCCGGACGAGGTCTTGATTTACATTCTCCTGAAAAAATAAATCGAACCGGACAGCAATGCGCACATGATGATGAAAAGCTTGCCGAACCTCACGGGACCGATGCCGATGTGTCCCCGATGCGTCAGTCTGAAGATCAGCAGGATTCCGATGACGATTGCGGAACAGAACAGAAGAACTCCAGTAAACAGATTTTTTAAATCGATTTTTCTCATACTTTTTCCTTTCCTCTGACATGCGGCAGAAAGACAGTTAGTCAGTTCATGATTGCAGAATGCGCAGAATCCCCGTTCCGTATGCGTCAACGGCAGAATCATCCACGAAGAGTCCCGCTGATGGTGAAGTTGAAGTACGTCTCTCATACCGTACGCGCTGGAGGAGTTGGTTTCCATTTTCCACTGCCCCTGCTTTCATCAAATGTTCAAGGGCTATTATAACTCAATCCTTCAGAAGTTCTCCAGTAAAATATATGTTATAATCTGTGTGATGTCTCAAAGGAGGAATTCATTATGAAAGGAACGATTTTCAACACCTGCATGATTCTTTTCGGAAGTATTCTGGGAAGTCTTTTCAAGAAGGGAATGCCGGAAAAATACCATGAAATCCTGATGCAGGCGCTCGGTCTCGCCGTGGTTGCACTCGGCTTGAATACAGTGGTGCAGAACATGCCGCACAGCAAATATCCGGTTCTGTTCATTCTGAGCCTTGCCGCAGGAAGCGTCATCGGGTCCTTCCTTGACCTTGAATCGAGGTTCGACTCACTTGTCTCAAGGCACTCGAACGGCCAGACCGCGCAGGGCATTTCAACCGGCATTCTGCTCTTCTGCATCGGAACCCTTTCAATCCTGGGGCCGGTCAATGCGGCATTGAATCATGACTATACATATCTGTTTACGAACGGGATGCTTGACGGCGTCACTTCGACCGTCCTTGCATCCGGATACGGCATCGGCATTGCCGTCTGTGCACCGGTTCTCTTCTGCTGGCAGGGTTCAATCTATCTTTTCGCCACACTCTGTGCATCATCCATCAGCACAACGCTTCTGACCGAGCTTTCAATTGTAGGCGGCATCCTGATTCTTGCATCCGGTATCAATATTCTGGGACTCAGGAAAATCAGCATTATGAATCTGCTGCCTTCATTGCTGATTCCTCCGATTGTATTGATGTTTCTTTGAAATGTTTCACGTGAAACAGGAAGCATTCTGAATTCCACGCTCTTTTTCTTCAACAATCTGAAAGTCCGAACAGGATGAAGTAGTCTAATGATTGTGGGGTATTTTTTATGACCAAGTACAGTCCGGAACTGAAAGCGGATTAGTAAATATAATCAGGGAATGGCAACGAGTACACAATTAGCTCGAGAATATAACCTCAATTCAAGGGTTATTCGAAGCTGGATTCAAACATATCGACTTCAAGGCAAAATTCGCCATAGTAGAAATAACAGAATATTTGACACTGATTTTAAACTGGCTGTGATAGACTATTATCAAACACATGAGGTAACCATAGCTGAAGTTGCTGCCAGGTTTGATCTACTTCCAGATCAAGTATCCCATTGGAGGACACTATTTAAAATGGGTGGTATAGAAGCTTTGCGTCCTCATCAAAGGGGAAGGAAGCCAAAACAAATGAAATCACCAAAACACCCGGAAAATAAACCAACATCATCAGAATTGAGCGAAAATGGGCGGCTGAAGGCAGAAATTGTCAAGCTAAAGAAAGAATTGTATGATGCATGTCTGGACGCAGCCATATTAAAAAAAGCGGCGGCCCTGTTCTGGAACTCAAAGCACGACGGAAAACGATGATTCTTGACCAGATCAGGGCCGAACAGTTACAAATGTGTAAAGGGCGGTTGTAAAATGTAGGAAATCGGCGGTTTAAAATTGTCGGTTTTCCTACATTTTTTGTATACTCACTTTATTAATCTTTTGAGGAAGTGATGAGTATGCGAAAAGACGTTTACGAAAGGATGAGATATTTTGTGTTAGAGAAGATAAAACCAAATTACTCCGCTGTTGCACGACAATATGACGTTGATCCAAGAACCGTCAAAGCGGCATATTTAAGAGCTCAGAGTGATAAAACAACAGTTGTTAGGAAGCATCGAATCCGTCGCAGTAAGCTAGACGGATATCGAGACATCATTGAAGACAAATACGCTGCAGGTTGTTCTGCCAGATCGATTTATGACTTTATCGTTGAAAAAGGCTTTACTGGCAAGTACACAATCGTTAAAGATTATTGTCGTCGTTTTCGTAAAGCACAAACAAAAAAAGCGACGATTAGAGTTGAGCATACAATTGGATTAAGTGCTCAAGTTGATTGGAAAGAACAGGTCACAATGACCGATCGGAACGGTGTTTCACATACATTCAGTATTTTCTTATATGTCTTGCCTTATTCCAAATTCAAGTTTTTAAAACTAACCCTGGATCAGAAACAGGATACTTTATTCAAATGTTTATTTGAAGCCTTTAAGGCTACCGGTGGAATTCCTAAAGAGATTTGGTTTGATAATATGTCGACTGTTGTTGACCATAAATTAAGTGACTTTCATCATCATCGATTTAACGAACGATTCTTGTCATTTAGTCATGATGCGGGATTTCATCCAATCGCTTGTCGGCCATTCAGGCCGCAAACCAAAGGCTGCGTTGAAGCCTTGGCAAGAACGATGGGACGACTGAAGCCTTACGATGGAGAGTTCGGTACCATTAATGACTTGAATGATATCGTTAATCGATTATCCAAGCGCCTCAATCACGAGAAGTCACAAGGCAATAACCAGAAGCCGGTTGAATTATGGGCAAAAGAAAAAGAGCATTTCCGGCCTCTCAATTACGATCTCACAAGATACTTCGACAGCGTCCAAACCAGAAAAGTATCGCAAGACTCAATGATTAGATTTCAAAACCATCAATACTCTGTTTCCCCTAATTATATCGGAAAAGAGGTTGAAATTAAACCAGCAGCTGATGGTAAATCTATTCGTATCTTCTATCAAGGATCTGAAATTAAGAAACACGATTTAACCAATAAACAGTTTAATTACGATCCTCGTGATAAACATGCCATTCTTAAAAGTGATTTGCTGGAAGACAAAACAGATGAAGAAATTGATCAGTATATGCTTAATAATCTCAGCATTTATGATCAGATTGGGGAATAAAATGAATCAATATCAAAGATTAGTCGACAATTTAACGAAGCTGAATTTAAATAATATGGCCGCATCAATTGCGGATTATCGGCAGCAAGTCAATGACAGTCAAATCAGCTTCAGCGAGGCACTATTAGAGTTAACGGATAAGGAGATTGCCTATCAGCGACAAGAAAGCTTAAAGCGAAGAATAAAGCGGGCTCGTTTTCCGATTGTCAAACGGCTCAGTGATTTTAATTATCAATTTCAGCCTTCGGTTAATCGGCAGCAAATCGACGAGTTTGCGACCATGTCATTTCTGGATAATCAAGAGAACATTATCTTTATTGGCAGTCCTGGCGTGGGCAAAACACACCTGTCCATCGGACTTGGCATCGAGGCATGCCGGCAAGGCGTGCGAACATTGTTCATAAACTGTCACGAATTAATTCTCAGATTGAAGGCAGCTCAAGAAAAGCAACATCTGGAACGAGTAATGCGTCGATACGAAAGGTATGATCTGTTAATCATTGATGAACTTGGGTATTTACCGATATCGGCGAATGAAGCCAAGCTGCTGTTTCAACTAATAAATGGCCGTTATGAACGCAAATCAACGATCATAACGACCAATGTGCCATTATCAAGTTGGGGAACCGTCCTTAATAGCATGGCAACCGCAGAAGCCATTTTAGACCGCCTTGTCTATCACTCACACGTGATTAAGATCAAGGGAAAGTCATACCGTTTA
>NZ_DAIUCE010000054.1:0-11096 GCF_036846325.1 Ligilactobacillus sp.
GAGCTTGACAGGATGTTCGAAAAAGCTCAGAAGATCCAGGCGGAAAATAAGTAAGAACGTTGATTTGACAGTTTGGAGTGAATGTCATGTTTGATTTTTTAAGCAAGTACTATCCGCTGTTCATCTGCGGAACGGCGCAAACGGTAATAATATCGTTGATTGGCGTTGCAATCGGGATTCTACTTGGACTGATCGTTGTTTCAATGCGGATGTCCAAATTCAAGCTTCTTTCGTGGGTCGCACGCTGCTATGTGGCGATTGTGCGCGGGACGCCCGCAATGATTCAGGTCATGCTGATCTATTATTCGCTTTCGAAACTGATGGAACTGCCGGACATCTCAATTCTTGGTTCAAGCATTGCGCGCATCATTCCCGGGTCAATCGCCCTGGGCATAAATTCCGGTGCCTATACTGCCGAAATCTTTCGTTCCGGAATCATTTCCGTTCCGAAAGGTCAGACAGAGGCCGGATTAAGTCTTGGTCTGGACGGATTGACGACGATGACGAGCATTGTCCTGCCGCAGGCTGTCAGAAACGTGCTGCCTGCGCTGTGCAATGAATTCATTTCGCTGATCAAGGAATCTTCGGTGCTTTTTTACATCGGAGTTCAGGACTTGACGGCCCAGGCGCTCGGAGTCGGTGGAACGCTCTATGATTTCGTGCCGCCTCTGATCGTTGCCGCAGTCATCTACTTCGTCCTGACATTCCTTTTGTCGCAGGGCGTCAGTGTTCTTGAAAGGAAAATGGGCAGAAAGTACAGCAACGGAATCGTTTGATTTGGAAAGGTGTGGATAAGATGGAACCGCTGATCAATGTTGTCGGATTGAAGAAATCGTACGGGTCAAATTCGGTTTTGAAGAATATCGGATTTAAGGTCTATCCGAAGGAAAAAGTTGTTTTGATCGGGCCTTCAGGCGGCGGCAAAAGCACTTTGCTGCGCTGTCTGAACCGGCTGGAAGAGTGTGAGGGGAAAATCGAGTTTGAAGGAAAGAACATCGTCAGTGTCAGCTCGAGGGAGCTGCAGGTTCTGCGGCGCAGGATGGGGATGGTTTTCCAGCAGTTCAATTTGTTTCCGAACATGACGGTGCTTGAAAACATTACGTTTGCCCCCGTCAGGCTGAAAGTTTCAGAACCGGGGGAAGCAGAAGGCTATGCACATGAGCTTTTAAGACAGGTCGGGCTGGACGACAAGGCCGACGCTTATCCGCAGTCTCTTTCAGGCGGGCAGCAGCAGCGCGTTGCAATCGCAAGGGCGCTTGCGATGAAGCCTGAAGTCATGCTGTTTGACGAACCGACGAGTGCGCTTGATCCCGAAATGGTCGGTGACGTTCTGGACGTCATGCGCAGTCTGGCCAAAAGCGGGATGACGATGATCATCGTCACGCATGAGATGTCGTTTGCAAGGGAAGTGGCGGACAAGGTGTTGTTCATGGATCAGGGCAGAATTGCCGACGCCGGAGATGCCGACTATATTTTCTACAAGTCCGAGAACAAGCGGACGCGGGAATTTCTGTCGAAGGTCATGTAGGAATGAAGAGTATCGAGTAAAGGATGGATTGAAATGGAAAGTTTATATGAAAGGTCGCTTGAAGTTTTCCCGCCGGTTGCCGGTCGTGCGACGAAAATCGGAGCGGTTTCCGGAGAAGGGTCATGGCTGACTGACGAAAACGGAAGAAAATATCTGGACTTTGCGGCAGGGGTTGCAGTCGTCAACTGCGGACACAATCATCCCAAAGTCGTCAGGGCAGTTGAAGAACAGCTGCACGAGCTGGTTCACGGAGGACACAACGTCGTGTACTATCCAAAATATGTGGAACTTGCAGAAAAGCTCGTTGCAAGAGTTGGAAAACCAGGCGAGTACAAAGTCTATTTTTCAAACAGCGGTGCAGAAGCAAATGAGGGTGCGGTCAAATTGGCGCTCAAAACGACGGGCAGACCGGGTATAATCGCCTTTAACGGCTCGTTTCACGGGCGGACGCTGCTTTGTGCTTCGATGACGGCGTCAAGCGCATTGTATCGGGAAAATTACGAACCTGAGCTGCCGCAGGTTTATCACGCTGACTTTCCTGATGTCTGGAACACGAATCTGAAGGAAGACGAAGAAATCGACCGGTGTTTGAATTCCGTGCATAAGATTTTCACGAATCTGATTCTGCCTGAAAGAGTTGCCTGCATGGTGATTGAACCGGTTCAGGGCGAAGGCGGCTATTTGCCGGCACCGCCGCGCTTCATCAAGGAATTGCGCAAGATCTGCGACGAATATGGCATTTTGCTGATTTTTGACGAGGTCCAGTCCGGATACGGCAGAACGGGTTATCTGTTTGCTAAAGACTACTATGGCGTTCAGCCGGATATTTTTACGTCTGCCAAGGCAATTGCAAACGGGATTCCGCTCAGTGCAGTCATCGGGAAAACCGAATACATGGATAAATGGACTGCGGGAGCGCATGGCGGAACTTTTGGCGGCAATCCGCTGGCATGTGCGGCCGGGTGTGCAGTGCTTGACATCATGAATGATGATTTTCTGGATGAAGTCCGGAAGAAAGGCGCATTCATCAGGGAAAGACTTGAAAATATGAAGGAAAAGTATCCTGACTTCATTTCAAGTGTTCGCGGAATCGGCATGATGAACGGAATTGAGTTCAGAAAAGACGGCAATCCGTTGCCGGAAGTCGTTTCAAAGGTCCGGGAGCTCGCGCTTTCCAAGGGACTGATTCTGCTCAACTGCGGGACTTTCCACAACGTGATTCGCCTGATTCCGCCTTTGACCGCAACCAGGGATGAGATTGAACGGGCAATTGAGATCATTGATGAATGTCTGAAGGAAATCGAGGGGTGAAGATATGAGCTATACTGCAATCAATCCGGCAACCGGAGAAATCGTCCGTGATTTTCCGACGTCAACTGATCAGGAGGTCAGGCAGGCACTGGAAGCGGGATCTGCATTTTATGAAAGCCAAAAAGGCGTGGCAGTCGAAAAACGGGCAGAACTTCTGCTGAAACTTGCCGACGTCATGGATGAAAACGTCGAAGAACTGGCACGCGAAGCCGCTGAAAACATGGGCAAGCTTTTGCGTGAAGGCCACGGAGAAGTCGGGCTTTGCACCGGCATTCTGCGATATTACGGAACAAAGGGCATCGAATTGATGCAGCCGAAGACCTATGAATACGGAAACGGCAGAAAGGCCATGCTTTATCATCAGTCGCTTGGCATCGTCCTGAGCATTGAACCGTGGAATTTTCCCTATTCACAGGTAATCAGGGTGCTGGCACCGTGTTTTCTGCTGGGAAATGCAGTGATTCTGAAGCATGCAGGTATTGTCTGCGGGTGTGCCGATCTGCTCGAAAGACTGACGGGCAGGGCAGGATTTCCGAAAGGTGCGTTCAAGAATCTCTTTTTAACTCATGAACAGACTGCAAATATTATGGAAGATTTTCGCATTTGCGGCGTAGCGCTGACGGGATCGGAACAGGCCGGCAGGATAATTGCCGGACAAGCCGGCAGAAACCTGCTCAAGTCAACGATGGAACTTGGCGGAACAGATGTTTTTGCCGTTTTGGACGATGCTGACCTGGACAAGGCGGTCAAGGATGCCGTTCAGGCCAGACTCAGAAACTGCGGTCAGGTCTGCACGTCTGCAAAGCGGTTCATCGTCGAAGAAAGCATCTATGACAAGTTCGTTGACGGTCTGAAAACTGAATTTTCCAAGCTTGAACTGAAAAATCCGCTCGATGAAACCGCAGACCTTGGCCCGCTCAGTTCAAGGGATGCAGTGCTGACGCTGACAAATCAGATTAATGAAGCAATCAGTCATGGAGCAAAAGTCGAGCTTGAAGGCGGGGCGATTCCCGGCGGGTGCTACTTCAAGCCGATGATTCTGAGCGGAATCGAAAAGGGAAATCCTGCCTATGATGCCGAATTCTTCGGACCCGTTGCCCAGGTTTACAAGGCAAGAGACGACGCAGACGTAATCAGAATCGCCAATGATTCCAGACACGGCCTGTCCGGTGCCGTCTATTCAGAAAATGCGGAGCGTGCCGGAAAAGTGGCGCTTGCAATTGAAACAGGACAGATTTTCATCAATCAGCCTTCAAGCGCGCATCCGGAACTGCCGTTTGGCGGCATCAAGAACTCTGGATTTGGCAGGGAGATGAGCGACATCGGGTTGTTTGAGTTTGCAAACGAGAAAATCGTCGTTGACTGATTGGTTTTGAATATTTTCTTAAGAAAGCCTTAACGTTCGCAGTGATGTTAAGGTTTTTTTATGCTATGGCGTCTGATTTAAGAATTGGTTTCAGAATCTATTAAGAAATTACCTCTAGAATCGTTGTTATAAACGTTGGAAGCGTAGGAGGAACTGCGATGAAAGAAGCATTTCGAAAACTCAGAGACAATGCGTATGTTGTTTTCGTTTCAAAGACGATTTTTTACTTTTTGATTCTGCTTGCGCTTGTCTACCTGTACAACTACAGCGGAATGAGTCAGTCTCACTTTATTTACAACGAATTCTAAGGAGTGGAAAAATGGAAAACATTATCAGCAGAATCGATCGGGTCGCAACGGAAAATCCCGGTCGAATCGCCTGCGATTATCTGGGGAGAACAAATACTTACGGGGAATTGAAGGAAAAGTCAGATGCCCTGGCAGCATATCTTAAAGCTTCAAATCTGCCGGAAAAGGCTCCGCTGATCGTTTTTGGGGGACAGGATTTTCAAATGATCGCGACCTTTTTAGGAATTGTCAAATCCGGCCGGGCATACATCCCGGTCGACGTTCACTCATCTGAAGATCGCGTCAAGGTCATTGAGGAAATCGCAAGGCCTGCAGCCTGCATCGCGTTAAGCGAGCTTCCCGAAACGGGGCAGGAAGTTCCTGTAATTTCCAGGGAACGCCTGGACGAAATCATGGCTGAAGAAGGCAAGGCAGTCAGCGAAGAAGATTACGTCAAGGGAGACGATGACTTTTACATCATCTTCACTTCTGGGACGACCGGCAGACCAAAGGGCGTCCGGATTGCGCATGACGATCTGGCAAGCTTCGTTGACTGGATGGACAGGGATTTCGGGCTGGAAAAGGGGCAGACGGCCTTATCGCAGGCACCGTACTCGTTTGACCTGTCAGTGATGGATCTATATACGACTTTGACAAATGGTGGCAAACTCGAAGTCCTGCCTAAGGAAACAACTGACAATTTCAAGCAGCTTTTCTCACGCCTGCCGGAAATGAAAGTCAACACGTGGGTTTCAACGCCTTCGTTTGCCGATATCTGCCTCTTGTCAAAGGAATTTGACGAAAAACATCTTCCCGACTTGAAACGGTTCATGTTTTGCGGTGAAGAGCTGACGCATCAGACGGCTCGGAGATTAAAGGAACGTTTCCCAAGGGCTCGGGTTTTCAATACCTATGGTCCGACTGAAGCAACCGTTGCGGTTACACAGACGGAAATTACGGAGAAAGTCCTCGAGAACTATCAGCGCCTGCCAATCGGGGTCTGTAAGGAAGACGCAGAAATCATTCTGCTGGATGAAGACGGAAATGAAGTTGAGGAAGGAAAGGCCGGGGAAATCACGATTGTCGGTGCCGGCGTCTCAAAGGGCTATTTGAACAATCCCGAAAAAACGGCTCAGGCCTTCTTTGAATATGAAGGAAAACGCGCATATCGAACGGGAGATCTCGGGCGCTTTGATCAGAACGGTCAGTTGATGTACATGGGTCGTCTGGATTTCCAGGTCAAGCTTCACGGATACCGAATCGAGCTTGAAGACGTCGATCAGTGCCTGTCGCACGTAAGTCTGGTTGAACGTGCCGCAACCGTTCCGCGTTATGACGGAAATCATAAGGTGAGCCAGCTGATCGCATATGTCGTTTTGAAAAATGCAGGGCATGAGGACGACTTCAAGATGACCCAGGCAATCAAGGAAGAACTCAGGGAAACGATGATGCCTTACATGATGCCGCAGCGTTTCGTTTATGTCGAGACACTGCCGTTGACTCAAAACGGCAAGGTTGACCGCAAGTCCCTGATGAAGGAGGTTAATCGTTGATGATTAATCTGCAGCCGTATCAGAATCCAACCTACTTCGTTCTGCTGGCAGCTGCGCTTTTGCCGCTTGCCGTCGGGCTGCTTTACGGCAAGCGGTTCAAAGTCTATGAAATTATCGTTTCATTTGCCTTCCTGCTGCTGACGTTTGGCGGCGTCAAGATGAACGAGGGACTGGCCCTTTTGGGATACGTCATTTTTGAGACGCTTCTGGTCTGTGGATATCATTCGTACCGAAGGAAACGAAATTCCGGATACGTCTTTGTTCTGGCGGTTATTCTGTCAATTGCCCCGCTCCTGATTTTTAAACTGACGCCGTTTGTTACCGGCAGGCCTTCGGTTCTGGGGTTTCTCGGCATCAGCTACCTGACCTTTAAGGTCGTTGGAATGGTGATGGAAACTCGTGACGGGATGATCAGGGAATTGAAGTGGTATCACGTGCTGCACTTTCTGCTGTTCTTCCCGACGATTTCTTCAGGACCGATTGACAGGTACAGACGATTCAGAAAAGACTATGAAAAGGTTCCTTCCAGAGAAAAATATCTGGAACTTCTGGGCAAGGGCGTCTGGAACATCTTTTTGGGATTTTTCTACAAGTTCATCCTGGCTTATGTCTTCGGAACGCTGATTCTGCCCGTTGTCAGCAAATATGCGCTGGGACATGGCGGAATTTCCTGGTGGCTTGTCGCCTACATGTACGTTTACGCAATGGACCTGTTCTTTGACTTTGCGGGATACAGCCTGTTTGCGGTCGGCATCAGCTACATCATGGGCGTTGAAACGCCGGTGAACTTCAACAGGCCGTTTATATCAAGGAACATCAAGGAATTCTGGAACAGATGGCACATGTCGCTTTCATTTTGGTTCAGAGATTATATCTACATGCGTTTCGTCTTCTTCGTCATGAAGAACAAGCTGATGAAGAACCGGGTTCACATCGCATCAGTCGGATATCTGCTCCTGTTTTTGATCATGGGCTTCTGGCACGGGCTGACCTGGTATTACATCGTATACGGTTTGTACCATGCCTGCGCGATTATTCTGTGTGATGCCTGGCTCAGGTTCAAGAAGAAGCACAAAGACAAGCTTCCGCATAACAAATTTACGGAATGTCTGGCAATTTTCGTGACGTTCAACGTCGTCTGCTTCTCATTTTTGATATTCTCAGGTTTTTTGGATACGTTGTTTTTTGCTAAATAAGAAAGAGGTTTTATAAATGAAAGATACAGTTTTGGGTATTTTGGAAGATTTGACGGGTTCGGATGAAGTTTCAAGGAATCTGGACGTGAATCTGTTTGAAACGGGTCTGCTTGATTCGATGGCAACGGTTCAATTGCTGCTTGAACTTCAGGCACAGTGCGGAATTGACGTTCCCGTTTCTGAATTTGAACGCAGCGAATGGGATACGCCGAACAAAATCATTGCCAAAGTCGAGAGTATGCAATAAATGAAAAAAGAGTTGTTTAAAATCTTCGGCCCGCTGATCTGCGCATTTCTGATGCTGGGAATTTTCCTCGGACTTCCGCTCTTCAACCAGGGCAGGGTTTCAAAGGAGAAGATGCGCGAGATTTCATATTCGCAGTCGACGAATATTTTCAAGGGCAGATACGTCAAAAATCAGGCATTTTCGGGCAAGTACGTCCCGTTTTTCGGATCGTCCGAACTTTCAAGACTCGATGCGCTCCATCCTTCGATTTTAGCTGAGAAGTATCATCGAAATTATCAGCCGTTTTTGCTTGGAAATGCAGGGTCGCAGTCACTTGCGCATTTCTATTCAATGCAGCCGGTCAATTCGGCTTTGCACGGCAAGAAGGCGGTCTTCATCATTTCGCCTCAATGGTTCGTAAAGGACGGTACAAATGATGAGGCGTTCAGTTTGTATTATTCAAATCTTGAGGGCGTGAACTGGATTTTGAATTCAAGGGATTCGCGTGCAACACGCTATGCTGCAGGCAGGCTGCTTGCGATGCCGGCGGGCTCAAGCGACAAGCTGATTGAACTGGCGTTGAGGAAAAAGGAAAGGGGCAGGCCTTTGGGAAGGCCGTTGCGCTGGTATCTTGAATACCGGCGCAATGCGCTTGAAAATGAAGATCACTTGTTTTCAATGTTCAAGCTGAATGACCGGACTGAAAAAGTCGACAGGGCCATGAAGAAGCTTCCTGAAAGATACAGTGTCGGGAAACTTGACGCTGTTGCGACAAAACTGGGTGAAAGGGCAACGGGCAACAATCCGTTTGACGTTTCGAAAAAGTTCTGGGACAGGAAACTGAAGGGCAATTACAGGAAGCTCAAGGGCAGGCAGGCTGACTATGACTATACCCAGTCACCGGAATTTGCCGACTTCCAGCTGGTTTTGCAGCAGTTCAAGGACAATGACATGGACGTCATGTTCATCATTCCGCCGGTCAACAGGAAATGGATGGAATATACCGGACTTTCTCAGAAGATGCTTGACCGGTTTGACAGGAAGATCACGTATCAGCTGCAGTCGCAGGGATTCAACAACATCTGCGACATGACAGACGTCAGGGAAGAACCGTACTTCATGCAGGATACGATTCACCTTGGCTGGCGCGGATGGCTTGCGGCCGATGCCTACATCAGTCCGTTCATGGCCTCCGAATTTGAGACGCCTCATTACAGGATGAATGACATGTTCTACAGCAAGGGCTGGCAGAATCTTTCGGGCAGTGGAATTGACGATTTGAAGTAGCAAAAAGCTCTCGTTTATGCGAGGGCTTTTTGTTTGGCAATTGTGTAAAATGCAGTGTGCGAATTTAGTGATTCGGTCTATGATTTTAGTAGTATAATAAAGCTAGATTATATAAAAGGAAGTCCTCAAGATGAGCGATAAACAAGAATTAGTGCTTGCTTTGGAACGTTTTGCCAAAGCATGCCAAAATGATTACGTCAACGATACCGTCAACAAGACGGCAGTCAGTCTGAAGAAAAATGAAAATGCGGCTCAAGAAGCAAAATGGGCATATCAGCGCTTGAATCAAACGATGCTTGCGGAACATCTAAAATTGGATGACGAAGCTAAAACAGCACTCGCAACGATCAAGAAGATTGCCGAATCTGATGGTGCTTTGGGCGGATTGAATACGTTTAACGCAACGAACGTTTGGTGAAAAAATCCCTTTTATTTCTTGAATCAAATGAAATGCCGAACAAATTCGGTCGATTTTCGACTGGTTTTGTCCGGCATTTTCTTAATTTGGATGCGTGAAGTTCTTTTTGTCAAATGCAGTGTCCGCTTAATCAATGAACCAAGACGGGATTACGGGCAAAACGGCGATTTTGGGGATTTGCCTGTAAAAGCCAGGCTCCGATTACGGGCAAAATCCAGATTTGTTTCTGTATATCCAAAAAATGGGATGAAATTTGCGATTGATTGTGAATCATCCTGTCTTTTAGTTTGAGACATAGGGTTCCTTAGCATCTATTTCACATATTATATATTCTTTTAAAATAAGGTAAGGTTTCTTTATCGTGAGTAATCGAGATTATCGTCAGATCAGGTTTTTCAGTCAGAAATTTCAGTATTTTATTTCTACTTTTTGAATCGATGGCTGATAATGATTCATCGAGTATAATAACTTGCGGGTTTCTAACCATTACGCGAATTAAAGCAAGCTTTTGCTTTTGACCTCCTGATAATCCTGAACCGTTTGAGTTCACTTGAGTGTTAATACCATTTGGAAGTTCCCTAATGTCTTTGGAGAAGTCGATTAAATCACAAAGATGCTGTATTTTCTTTGAAGAATAAAAAGAATCATTGAGCCCGATTGTGATGTTATCTGAAATGGTTCCAGGAAATAGAGTCGTTTCTTGAGGAATATAAATTATCTTATGCCTGTAACTTTTTATGTTGTACTCTTCTGTACAAATTCCGTTTACGAGAATATTACCATAATCTGGAAGTATTTCGCGTGCAAGCAATTTGGCCAAAGTAGATTTGCCAGTCCCGCTTTCACCGCAAATAGCAATTTTATCCCCTTTATTTATGATCATCGTTAAGTTATCTATCGTATTATCGCCGTAGTCATAGCTGTAGCACAGATTGTTGACTTCTATTGATTCAACATTTCCTAGATATTCGTTTCCATAGTTGTCTTCTTGCTCGACAGAATATACTTCGTTTAAACGGATATTAGCTATATTGGCGGCCTGTATTTTGGTTTGCAATGATATTATTCCTTCGAGATGCGACACTAGGTATCCTAGCAAAGCATTGAAAGTCATCAGTTTTCCGATTGTCAGCGAAGTGGTATGTATCATCCTTGCACCAATCAATAGTATGATGACGTTAAAAATCAGCTGTATCAAATTTTTTAAGCAATTTTGCATGTTGACATGATTCGTGTAGTTAACATATTTTTGGATATAATTTGTGTATTTAAATTTTGCATGAGAATAGGAAAAATCTTCCAAGCAAAGCGATTTTATCGTTTCTATTCCAGTAATATTATCGATGATTGATGAGTCTACTTCTGAGTAAGATTGCATGAGATTGTAATTTTCTTTTTTGAAGTACGTTGAGAAAGCATATATCAGCAAAATATAGAGCGGAATGATACACAAAGATATGCAAAAAAGAGTGACGTTTTGATGAAATATGAAAAAAAGAATCGATATTACGATTATTGAATCCAAGCAAATAGTTACGATAGTTTCCCCCAGTACCTCTATAAGAGTATTTGCATCAGAAAATCTTGAAGTGATTTCGCCTGTTTTTCTTGTTTCAAAAAAAGACATTGGCAATTTGATTATGTACCCCCAATATTTCAAAACGATTGATTTGGAAAGTGAATTACTCAGTTTTAAAAGAAGTTTTTGTTGAAAAAACAGAGTAATTTGTTGAAATATGTAGCATATTATCAACCCTGCAGAAACAATATCAAGAAGGTTGATGTTTTGTTTTGGAATATAATAATCTATCAATTCTTGTAGAAAATATGAGCTGATAATATCGATAGCTGCGATAAATATTGCGGTGATGAAAATCTTTACAATTGTCTGGTGCTCTTCCATCAAAACTGGAATAAATGATAA
>NZ_DAIUCE010000054.1:11106-13187 GCF_036846325.1 Ligilactobacillus sp.
ATATGGGTTATTTTGAAATCATCACCTTTATGGAATGTAATGATGACACCGGTCCATATTTTTTCAAAAGAACGTTTGGAAATTTTGACCATCTTTACCGTTGGATCAGGGTCGGCTACCAGAACGTATGATTTAGTGACTTGATATATTACGCAAAAATGACTGATTCCTCCTTCTTTTACTACGAAAGCAATTAAAGGAAGTTCTTGAAAGTTGCAGAGATTATCATAATCAAGCTCAAAAGAATCTGGCGTTAAGCCTATTTTTTCTGCTGCCTTCATCAACCCCCAAGCACTTGCACCTTTTTTTGTTATTTTGGCGAGATTTCGCAAGTATGAAAGATGATATTCAGAACCGTAATATTTAGCTATCATTGAAAGGCAGGCAATGCCACAGTCCATTTCATCAACTTGTGGAATATAAGGGTATTTTTTACTGAATATCATTGCAATGTTTCTCCATTGTCTTCTTGACATTTTTTGCGTTTCTGCGTGAAACATCGACCGAAATGCCGTTTTCAAAGAAAATCTTTCTTTGTTTTGAATCAAAACTGACGATGTTTTGCGGATTAACCATGCAGGAACGGTCAACTTGAAGCAATTCGGGGTATCGTTTTGAAATTTCGGAAATCGTTCCATAAAATTCGGATTGTTCATCCTTGGCTACGACGACCAGACGATGGATAACGTCAGAAACTTTGATGTACAACAATTTGTTAAAATTGATAAAATGTTCCTCTCTGCCGATTTTAAAAGATAACTGTTTTTGGTTGGTCTTCTCAATAGCATCGATGCGTTTTTGTGCTTCGCTCAAACTATAATTGATTTCATTGTGAATGTTTGTGATGTCGTCATCTTTATAAATAAATGACAAGCATTCGAGGTGTTCTTTGATAACTTTTGAAACCATTTCATCGTGTGTCGTAATAAATGAAATTTTTGCTTCGGCATCATGTTCTCTGATCCATTTGGCTAATTCGATGCCGTTAATGTGTTTTTTTCCAAGGTCGATGTCAAGAAAGTAAATCCCGCCTCTTACATCAAACGTCTCGATGAACTGCTTTATTTCTTCAGGCAACTGTGTTGCCAAGCTGATACTAAAGTCGTGCTCGTGAAATGCAGAATAGTTGGCTACATACTGTTTTAAAGATAACAATTGGATAGGGTTGTCTTCGCATATAAAAATTCTATGAAACATTTTTTCACTCCTGAACTATTATTGTTGCAACAAACAAGTTTTTTTCATACTTGTAGGAAACAAACAAGTTGCTGTTGTTTGTTTGAATCTCGTTGATGTTTTTAAGACCCAATCCAGAATGGTTGTCCTTTGAGGTATATCCTTCGCTTATTAATTGCTGGATAGGTTTTTGTGTCGCAAACATCGTGTTGGAAATGACGAATTTTGTAGCGTCGTCATTTTTCGAAATATTCATCAAAATTCGGCCGTCTTCATGGCCGCAGACCGCCTCGATTGAATTGTCAAGCGTTATCCCGATAACTCGTACAAAGTCAAAAATAGGGATATTGATGTTTTCGATTATTTGAGGACAGGAGAATTCAGCAATGATTTTCTGTTCTCGCATATCTTGAACCTTTCTGATGAAGATGCTTTTAAGATAGGGATTTTTCAGATTGTCAAAATCGTTGAAACCCCAGATTTGGTTTGACGCAAACTTGATATTAAAGTATTCTTCGAGCTTTAAGACGCCTTCTTTAAATTTCTCTTTGTTTTCAAAATCAGCCAATTCTTTTAGACTGAGCAGCATGTTTTGATAATCATGTTTGAATTTTCGAAGTTTTCGCTCCTCTTTTTCAAGTTTTTCGGTATATTTCAATAATCCTTCTATCTCAGTTTGTTTGATTTTTTGCTCATTTAGCTTGTCATGTCGCGACAACTCGAAGTTGAACAAAATGATGACAAAGATGCACTGAATGATTAGAAAAGTGATTATGAGCGGGATAATACGGCCGAATATATTAATTTTATGCGATATAACATCAAGAAAGGTAACTGAAATATAAGCGTATAATGCAACAGTTAAGCTGGCTCTTTTGTCCAGTATAGCGCTGTATTTTTTTATT
>NZ_DAIUCE010000055.1:0-12951 GCF_036846325.1 Ligilactobacillus sp.
CAAGGGTGCTTGGGACAAGGGGGGTGTGAGGCGAAACCCGATTAGACAAGGTGTGGAGCCGAACGCTCAGCCCCCGCGTATCCAAGGTGCACTTGCGACGGGTAAGCTCGTCTTGCCCGAGCAAGGGTGCTTGGGACAAGGGGGGTGTGAGGCGAAACCCGATTAGACAAGGTGTGAGAAGCAGCGGTCATGAGCCCGTAAATTCCAGCTCCCGACTCCTTTTAGTTATTTCTGTCATCATAGGAATTTGGTCACTGCATAAACAAAAAAACGGATGATCTGCGGTCAACTGCAGATCATCCGTTTTTTCAATTTGAGACACGGTGTTTCCAAAGCCTCTTCATTTTTTACGCGCTTCGTCCAGTCACTACCTGACCACGTCAAGCACCAGATCGACATATTCCTTTTTCGGATGAAATTCATCATGTACGATCAAGGTACTTTCCTTCACGCGCCACCTCGTTTCGGTGTCTCCGACCATCAAATAATCACCAGCGTGCAAGATATCCGGCAAATCAACGATTATCTGACCTGATCCGTTTTGAATAGGAACATTTGCGTTAATTTGTGTTCGATACATAAAAACCACTCCCTGAAATTCTAATTTAGCGTAAGTAATTGCCAATGTGAAAATAAGCAGTAAAACCTCTTCTGAAGTAGTAAGTACGAGAATAATTAAAGGCGATGTCGTTTTTCAGATAATTGACCTCTTCAATCAGCATCACTGCCTGACCGTCCCTGCATTCAGTCAGATGTGCCTCATCCTGCGTCAATTCGTGTACGCTGATGTACTCGTCTCCGCTTCTTATGTCAATTCCGTAAAATTCCTCAATAAACTTGAAAATCGATTGTTCGCAGGCTTCCTTTGAAAGATACGGAACGGCACTTTTCAAGTAATAGGCGTCTTCAAGGCTGAAAACTTCATCTTCATTGAACCTGAGTCGTTTTACCCGATATACTAGCTCTTCTTCCGCACATCCGAGGTAGCCGCCGATTTCTTTTCCCGCAGGAATCACTTCAAGCTTGAGAACCCTGGATTTCAAGGAAAAATCAGCTCCAAGTGCCTTGAAACCGACTTTGTTTGCCATATTGATCACGTTCTTACGACCATGAAGCGGACGACTGACGAAACACCCGCTGCCTTGAATGCGCTTGATGATCCCCTGATTGTACAAGGTATCAAGCGCATTTCTGATTGTATTGCGACTGGTGGCATATTTTTCCATCAGATTCGTCTCGCTTGGAAGTCTGTCCTTGTAAAAACCGTTGTTAATCTTGCCTGCCATGTCTTTGGCAATTTCCTGATATTTCATCGACGTATTTCCTCATAAAAAGGCCGGAGAATCACCCGGCCTTAACTGTTTAATTCATAAACACCTGGAGGCTGAGAGGACATACATCCCTCAACTCCTTCCCCGTTACTTCTTTCCTTTAATACTAACCAACCCCACGCTGACCTGCAAGGCATAATCAACATCACCCAAAGTTTTTTTGCTAAGACAACAAATCTTGTCCTTTAATCTTTGCTTGTCAATCGTCCTTAACTGTTCCAATAAAATCACGGAATCCTTTTCAAGCCCCCGCTTGCCTGGCTCAGAAGCCTTGACAGCCACGTGGGTCGGCATCTTGGGCTTTGAAATCTTGGACGTGATTGCTGCAACGATTATTGTCGGACTGAACCTGTTACCGATATTATTTTGAATAACGACAACCGGTCTCAATCCGCCCTGTTCCGATCCGACGACCGGCGACAAGTCCGCGTAGAAGATGTCTCCTCTACGCACATCCAAAGTGTTGCCCATGGAATCAACTCTTTTCTATATCATACAACTGTCGTCAAATCCTCGTCGTACACGTATAATATAATTCATTGCAGATTTCCCGGTTGATTTCACCCATTTCGACATAGCCTCTGATCAAGTTTTGAAGATCTGAGTGATGATCCGCAATGTACTTCGCATAGCAAGGATTATCAGAAATTTCTCCAGGACTAACATCATAGAAGTCGCAAATTTCATACAAATCGCTATAGTTCAAAACAACTGTAACATGATTATCATTGTTAAACATCGCAAATCACTTCCTGCATCTTGAATATTAGGAAAATCTTAACATGAAGATATGAATAATCTGCAAAAAATAGATAATCATTTTAATATTTATTAATAAATTCTCTCGGAACTCTTTCTGAAACAGAGCAAAGGATTTCATAATGTATCGTGTCGGCATAATCGGCGACATCCTGCGCAGTAATGCGCTTGCCTCCGTTTTCGCCGATCAGCGTCACCTTCGTTCCCTTTTCCATCTCATAAGGTAATTTTACCATAAACTGATCCATACATACACGTCCGACACTTTGACAATATTCGCCATTGATCAGAACCTTGAACCCCTGCATGCGTCTCAGCCAGCCATCGGCATATCCGATCGGAACGGTCCCGATCCATTGCGGTTCTTCAACCGTATAGGTCTTGCCGTATCCGATGCCTGTTCCCGGTTCGAGCAGCCTTACTGAAACAAGCTCACTTTCAAGCGAAAAGGCGGGCCTTATTTCACAAGGAAGTTCCAACTCCCGCCCGGACGGATTGAGACCATACATCGTAATGCCGTAGCGTACAGCATTGCCGCCGCAATCGTCATGCCACATTGAGGCTGCGGAATTTGCCACGTGTACGTAAGGCGGCAAATCATCCAGGGCACCCTTAAGCTCATTGAACTTTTCAAGCTGATTTTTGTAGTATGAATCGTCTTTGGTATCCGCACAGGCAAAGTGAGTGAAAATTCCCTGAAATTCGAACTGATCACTGTTTTCCTTCATGAATGCTTCTGCTTCATGAACTTCTTCGCCATTGGTGAAGCCGATTCTTCCCATCCCGGTATCAAATGCCAGATGAACTTTAAGCTTCAAACCCTGCGCCTTTAACAACGGTTGTGCATTTTCAAGAAAATCCAGATCTCCGACGGCAACCGAAAGGTCATTTGCGGCAATCGTGCCTGCCTGTTCAGACGGACAAACGCCAAGAATCAGAATCAAATCATCAAACCCTGCATTTCTGAGCTCGATTCCCTCATCGATGATTGCAACGCAAAAGCCGTTTGCGCCGGCCTCCCTGGCCGTTTTGGCAACTTCAGTCATCCCGTGCCCGTAAGCATTTGCCTTCACCACGGCAAACAGCTTCTGATCGGGCTTCAGCCGTTTCCTTTCAATTTCAATGTTGTGTTTTATAGCATCAAGGTCAATCACGGCCTTGGCATTGCGATGAATTCCAACAACCATTATTTCATCTTCCCTCAAAAATTATTCTTTCGATTCCAAGATTACCTCAGTCATTACGCACGTATCCGTGTGCGAAATTGAAACGTGCGCAATCAACTCATCCTGTTTCGGATGAAAACTGACATACGGATTTCCCAAAGCGTCATTCAGAATCTCTATTCCCTGGAACGAAGCCTCTTTGCCGATTCCGGTTCCAAGTGCCTTGCCGTAAGACTCTTTGGCCGAAAACCGACCAGCCAAATATTCAAAGCGCCTTTTTTCATTCAACCGCTCAAAAACCTCAAGTTCGCCCGGGGTCAAGACCTTGCCGGCAAACGTACGGCGTTTTTCCTGAGCCTGACGAATCCGGTCAATGTCAGTCAAATCAATTCCAAGACCATAAATCATTTTCTTCCTCCAAAACAATCATGAGTCAATTTTACAAAAGCATGCCGGATAAAATCAAGAAACCTTAAGGAAAATTCAGAAAAAACAGTCGCTTTTGTCAAATATGCGATTCCAAGCCGCTTAGTCCTTTTTGTTTCTTATCGTGAAGTTGCGTTTGCCGGTTTCCTGGCGTCTGCTTCGATCATGTTTCTTGTCACGGCCGTTCTTCCGATCGTTATAGTATCCCTTGCGCTTTGATCCCTTGCCGTTTCCGTTTCGAGAACCATAGAACTTCTTGTTTGAACTCCTTCTTCTCGGAAGAGGACGTTCAGGCGTAATCTTGACCGGAACCGAACTGGCGTCATCTTTGGTCATTTCATTCAGCAATGCCGCAACAAGTTCGACCGCATCGTACTGTTCCAGAAGCTCATTGGCCTGTTTTTCATATTTTTCGGTCTCAGTTTTTTCGACCAGATCCCTGATATCGCCAAGGGCACTGGAAATCTGACCGATAAAGGCTTCCTTTTCTGTCGGCGGACGAAGCGGCTCCATGCGCTTTTTGGTCAAACGTTCGATCACGCGCAGGTATTCCATTTCGTTTGGCGTGACGAACGTTACGGAAACGCCGTGATGCCCGGCACGACCAGTACGTCCGATTCGATGGACGTAGCTTTCAGGGTCCTGGGGGATATCATAGTTATAAACGTGCGTGACGCCGGAAATGTCCAGTCCCCTGGCCGCAACGTCCGTCGCAACCAGGATGTCCAGACGTCCTTCCTTAAACTTCTTCAAAATGTTCATGCGGCGTTGTTGCGTCAAATCGCCGTGAATGCCGGCAGCGTTGTATCCTCTGGCTTCCAGTCCCTTGGAAAGTTCATCTACGCGGCGCTTCGTCCGGCCGAAGACAATCGTCAGTTCAGGAGCCTGTACGTCCAGAATGCGCGTCATGATATCAAATTTTTCATATTCGCGTGCCTTGACGAAGTACTGATCAACCAAATCGGTCGTAAGTTCCTTTGCCTTGATCTTGACAACTTGCGGTTCATGCATGAATTTTTCTCCGATTGCGCGAATCGCCTTTGGCATCGTTGCTGAAAAAAGCAGCGTCTGTCTTTCTTCCGGAACGTTTTTGATAATTGCTTCGATGTCTTCCAGAAAGCCCATGTCGAGCATTTCGTCGGCTTCATCCAAAACAAGCGTCCTGACATGCGACAAATCAACCGTCTTGCGGTTGATGTGGTCAAGCAGTCTCCCCGGCGTTCCGACCAGAATCTGCGGAACGTGCTTCAAAAGCTTGATTTGGCGCCGAATGTCCGCACCGCCATAGACAACCTGAACTCTGGCACGTTTGTCTTTGCCTAATCGATACAGTTCCTCCTGCGTCTGAATCGCCAGTTCACGCGTCGGTGACACGACGATTGCCTGGATATGTTCTTCTTTAACGTCGACATGCTGCAAAATCGGCAAACCAAATGCAGCCGTCTTGCCCGTCCCGGTCTGGGCCTGGCCGATAACGTCGATTCCGGCCAGGACAAGCGGAATGGTTGCTTCCTGAATCGGCGTTGCTTCTTCAAATCCGCTTCGCTTGATTGCCTTTAAAAGGTCTTCTTCAAGACCAAGTTCATTAAATTTCAAAAAAATAATTCCTCCTATGCCGCACCAAAGGATGCGGCCACCTACACAAAACTACAGACTCACGCTCTGCATTTGCACGAATCAGATGCATCAGAAAAAATCAGATGCCTAACAACAAAAAGACAGCTCTCCTCTTCAAAGTGAAAACTGCCTTTTCCACAATTATCTACCTGAGTTCGGCCAGAACATCCTCAAGGTGAATGCCATGGCTTCCCTTCAGCATTACCATATCTTCCGGATGGAGCAGCCCTTTCAAATCAGAAGCAAGTTTTTCCTTTTCGCCCGTCGCATAATGATGAACCTTCCCCTGGCCAAACTTGTCAGTCAATGCTTCAGCAAGATTCTTCATCAGCGGTCCGCACAAAAAGACCTCATCAATCTTTTCCGGGTCGATCTTGTCAGCAAGGCCTGCATGCATTTCCGGTCCCTGCTCGCCAAGTTCAAGCATGTCTCCTAAAACTGCGTAGCGCCTGCCGTTTGTTTCAGCATTTTGAAAGGCTGTCAGAACCTCCGCACAAGCAGTCGGATTTGAGTTGTAAACGTCGCTCAGGATGTCCGCTCCGTTTGTCGCCTTGACCCATTCAGTCCTGTTCCTGGTTAAGTCAAAGCGTTCAAGCGCCTTGACCATGCTGCGCGGATCAATCTGAAATTCTGATCCGACGCAAAGCGCAGCCAATGCGTTCTTGACGTTGTACGCACCGATCATCGGAATCGTGAAATTCAGTTCCGGCCACTGCTTAACCCTGAAACTCGTTTTTTCGGCATTGCTTACGATATTTTGAGCTTGCAGATCGACATTTGCCCCCGTACCGAAGGTTTTGGTCTCAAAGTCAAGCTTTCCTGCGCGTTCGACCAGAAGCGGCTCGTCACCGTTATAGACCAGCACGCCGTCTTCCTTTAAGGCATGGGTGATTTCCATCTTGGCATCGGCAATCCGGTCACGCGTTTTGAAGAATTCAATATGTGCTTCGCCAATCATCGTAATTACGGCAACGTCAGGATCAACCAGATGAACGAGATGATCAAGCTCTCCAAAATGATCCATTCCGATTTCAACGACAAGAATTTCAGTATTCGGTTCCATCGACAGTACGGTCATCGGAACACCGATGTGATTGTTGAAATTGTCACGCGTCTTGGCCACGTTGAATTGCGTGGACAAGACAGAGGCAATCATGTCCTTCGTCGTCGTCTTGCCGTTGCTTCCGGTAATTGCAACGACTTTCGGATTAATTTTCTGAAGATAATACTTGCCAATCCTTTGTAATGCTTCCAAAGTATCATCTACAACCAGCAACGGAATCCCCTGCGGACGATTTTCGTGATCTTTCTGCCATAATGCGGCACATGCGCCGTTTTGCCTGGCAGCCTCAACGAATGCGTGTCCGTCATTGGAAGCAATAAGCGGGACAAACAATGCTCCCTGTTCAAGGCTGCGGCTATCGAAACTTACGCTTGTAATCGTAATCTGATCGTATAAATCTTCAGATTCAATGCCTAATGCGCGTGCAACCTCTGATAATTGCATCTTCATGCGTATTTCTTCCTTTCTAGCCAATCTGGCCGTGCGCAAATTCAGCGCAGTTTGCAAATACAGTCCAATGCTATTGTAACATAGTTAATTAATGCTTTGAAATAAAAAATCCCTTCTTCTTCGCTGACTGCTCGGAAAAAGGAATTTATGCTACATTTTTCTTAAACGTTCAATCCGCTTTTCAGTTGGCGGATGAGTGTCAAAAAGATGCGTCCATGAACGATTCCTGAACGGATTTGCAATGTAAAGCGAAGCGCTTGATGCGTCTGCTTCATGCATCGGTTCGCTGTTCGTAATCTTTTCAAGAGCGCTTATCAGTCCCTGAGGATTTCTCGTCAGTTCAACAGCAGATGCATCCGCCAGATATTCACGGTTTCTGGACAGGGCCATCTGTGCCATGGAAGCTGCGATCGGTCCAAGGACAATGGCCAGAATCGACAAGACCATCATAACAAGGTCTAGCACCCCGTTTCCTTCACGGTCGTCATCGCGTCTTCCCGGTCCCCACCACATTGCGCGCGAACCAAGATTTGCCAAAAAGACGATGGCAGATGACAATGCCAAAGCCGTTGTCTGAAGTCTGATGTCATAGTTTCTGATATGCGAAATCTCATGCGCAATCACGCCTTCAATTTCTTCGCGGTTCAATCGTTCCACCAGTCCTCTGGTGACCGCAACCGCTGCATTTTCAGGATTCGGTCCGGTCGCAAAGGCATTCGGACTCTGATCGTCGATGATGAAGACCCTTGGCATCGGAACCCGTCCAACCATCGCCATGTCTTCAACTATATGCCAGATTTCAGGTGCCTGTGACACGTCGGTAATCTCTTTTGCATTGTTCATTCCCATTACGATTGCAGTCGACTGCATCATCGTAATGAACATGTAGATGCCGCAGACCAACAGCGCAACGATGATGCCGGCAGCCATGCTTGACATATAGACATAGCCGATTGCCGCTCCGATCAGCCCGAACAGCGCAATGAAAAACGTCATTACCAAAATCGTCCTGCGCTTATTTGAAGCAATCTGCTGATATAACATTAAAAATCACTCACTTCTCTTAAAACGAAACCTTCGGTGCTTCCCTGGCACTTTCAGGCGTCTTCAGGTAGTCGACAGGCTTCATTCCATGAATTGAGGCCACGATATTTGAAGGAATCACCTTGAGCTTCTGGTTATATGATGCAACTGATGAATTGTAAAGCTGACGTGAATACGAAATCTTGTTTTCAGTATTTGAAAGTTCTTCCATCAGCTTGGTGAATTCTGTATTTGCCTTCAAATCAGGATATGCTTCCTTCAAGGCAAAAATGCTCTTCAATGCGCCGGAAATCTGATTGGATACTTCCATCTTCTCAGCATGGGCATCCTCCGGCAATTGCGTCAGCTGGTTGCGAAGTTCAACGACTTGCGACAACGTTTCGCGTTCATGCTTTGCATAACCTTTCGTAACTTCGACGAGGTTGGGAATCAAGTCATTCCGGCGTTGCAGCTGAACGTCGATTTGACTCCAGGATTCGTCCGTATAAATCTTTGCCTTCTGAAGTCCGTTGTAAATTGCAATGTATGCAATGACCAACAGGACAATTACTGCGATAATAATGATGACTGTCATATTTTCTCCTCCTTTATTCGAATAATAATATATCAAATAAAACCAATTTTTTATATAGTTAGAATGGATATTTCATAAATATTTAAGAATTCGTCAGACAGCTCATTTGACGCCGATAAAAAATCCCCGTCAAATCGACGGGGATCAGTCAATAACTACATTAATCTGGCATCATGAAGCAATTCTTCGAGCCACGTTCCCTTGACTTTCTTCAAGGCACCCTTTAAAACGAACTTCGGAACCGGAAGTTCCATCTTGTCCAACGGCTGCTTGTCGTTCAGATAATACGCTGCCTTGAGCAATTCGCGAATATCATAAACGGAATTGAAGACTTCAGGAACTCCGCGATCAACGTTGAGCAGACTATAGACTGCCTCCATTGCGGTTCTGACCGAATATTCCGTCGTGAACACCGTGTCTCTCGTCGGAGATTCGGCAAAGTTTCCGATGAACGCCAGATTCCTTGAACCGGCAGGAACAACGTCAGGCCGGTCTCCTTTCTTTCTCATCTGGAAATATGAGGTTATATACGGCATGTAAACAGGAATCGTATTAACGTGCTCTTCTCCTGCATATTCCCTGATCAGATCATCAGGAACTCCAAGATGATAGAGCAGTTCCTGGGTAATCTCTTCTCCCGTACATTCAACGACCGGCTTCTTGATGTAATTACCGGGCGTATCTGAGAACAGAGCATAGATCCAGACGACGGTCTCATTTTCCTTTTGATCCTTGAAGTGCGGCTGACGATGAATCGTAAAGCTCAAAACCCAGTTTGAATCGGTGACTGTGATGATTCCGCCTGTATTTACGCGGTGCTGATGGATGCTGCGCTTGGTCAGACGTTCAAAGTAAGGTTCAAGCTGTGCGTCCTTGATCGTCATTGTTGCCGAAATATACCATGCGCGCTCCGGAATGTTCTCGCAAAATACTTCGGGATGACCGAAAGCTTCATCCTGGGCTGCCAGATTCTTCCACAATGTCCAGCTTCCGCCAGGCTTGTGCGTTACGGGTGCCTTTTTATGATGCGTGCCGTAAGTTGAGCTTTCGACGATTGAACCGTTCGTAACATATACGAGGTCGTCTTCCGTCAAATCCAGAGTCTTCTTCTCTCCGGCCTGCCTGTAGACGAGTTTTCTTGCAACCTTTTTGCCACCGTCCTTTTCAACGATGACGTTTTCAACCTGCGTATCATACCAAAAGTCGACACCATGATCCTTGAGATATGCCAAAAGCGGCCTGGTCATCGATTCGTACTGGTTGTACTTGTTGAATTTGAGTGCCGAAAGATCCGGCAGGCCGTCGATATGATGAATGAACCGCATCGCATAACGCCGCATTTCAATCACCGAATGCCAGCGTTCAAACGCAAACATCGTTGCCCAGTAGTACCAGAAATTCGTCTTGAAGAACTCTTCGGAAAAATAATCTTCAATGCTGATTCCCTCAAGCTTGTCTTCAGGAGTCATCACAAGTTTTATGATTTCGTTTGCACACTTGCCCAGACCGTACTGTCCGTCCGTCGGAACGCGGTCGCCGCGGTTGTGAATCAGGCGGCAGTTCGACGAATTCGGATCATCCTTGTCAAGCCAGGCATATTCATCAAGGTAAGATGCTCCGGGAACCTCCAGCGAAGGAATCGACCGGTACATGTCCCACAGACATTCAAAGTGATTTTCCATTTCGCGTCCGCCGCGAATGACATAGCCGTATTCCGGACGGTTGGTTCCATCAAGCGATCCGCCTGCTACGGGTTCTTCCTCTAAAACATGAATCTTCTTTCCTTCCATATGTGCGTCACGAACCATGAAAACTGCCGCTGCAAGGCCGGCAAGCCCGCCGCCGACGATATATGCGCTCTTTTTTTCCGCGCCTTCCGGTTTTCTGGCATCCATAAATGCCTCATAATTGCCGTTTGAATGATACATGTTGTTCACCTCGTTCAAGAAAACTGTACTTCATTAACATATGCTCATTATAGCATTATTTTTAAGCGCTTTCATCTAAAAAGAATTATATCCGCAAAATTGTCGCACTAAAAAATGAGGTCCGGAATTCCGAACCTCATCAGCAGTGGATATAACGCTACTAGTATCCGCGTAAGTTCTTGGCGTCTGAATCAAGTTTTGCAAAGCCGGAGCCAGGTGCCTTCTTAGGTTGCTTAGCGCGGTCTTCCAAAGCTTTACGAGCCATTGCCTTGCGTTCTTCCTTGCTTAATTTCCTAGCCAATGTCCTTCGCCTCTTTTCGCGATTTCCACTTGTGAATTAACTCCACTACCTTTATTATAATCATGTAAATCGCAATCGCAAGTAAAAGTGCTCGTCAATCGAACAAAAAGTCATTTACCAGCCGGTCGACCTGCTTGTTTTCATGAAGCTTGGAGTGCTGCGCCATCGGCCCCTTGATCATTTTTTCCTCATAGTGTCCGACACGGTCCTTGATCAGCCATTTCAAGGACCTGGCTGAAGCGTTCGTCACCAGATAATCGGAATTGGTTCCGTCTTCCAGATTGCCGTAGATATTCAGGACAGACACTCCTTCTGGAAAATTGTTTCTCTTTTCATAGTAGCTTCGATACGCTGCATTCTGCCAGACCGGCTCCCCGTTTTCCCTGATTTTGTTTTGATTCGGCACGTCATCCGTGAAGATTACGCCGTCAAACGGTCCCGCAATCGGGACGAACTTCTTCAGTTCCGGGCTGTCTTTGTTGCGCAAATTCAGTGCCCAGTATAACGTTACGGGTCCGCCCATCGAATGACTGACGACGTTGATTTGAGAAATCCCGTAACGCTTTCTCAACTCTCCGGTAATCGTCTTCAGCCAGACGGCCTCATCCGGGATTTCAGCCTCGTTGTCTTCAAAGACGACCTGTATCAAAGGGTGCCTGATGCCGGGATTCCACTTTCCTGAATAAGTCGTCTTTCCTTGCGGGGAAACAGTGACTTCAAGAACCTTCCTCGCGCCTTTTTCATCTTCTGCGGATTCAATCAGCTGACTGGTCGATTTTTCAGTTCCGTGCCATCCGTGAATGTAAAGCGTTGGCACAGGCATTGGTGAATATTTTCTCTCGCATGAATGTCCGGCTTCGATTACCGGACTTTGAATCTTCTGATACGTAAAAAGGATCATCACCAGACACCCCACAGTCATTACTGCAAGATCCAATAAAAAATTACCGTTTTCCTTCTTAAGATGCTTCGCCATTTTCTTCCTCTTCACCATTGAAATAAATTAAGATTGTCCGTAAAATATTAACAATACTAAGACTATCACTTATTCAAGACTTTTTAAACCTCGAGGTGACCAAAATGATTGTCAGGGAAACAACTTCAACCAACAGCCCCATCTATGAAGATACATTGTCAATTCGTCATGAAGTCTTCATCACTGAACAAAACGTTCCGTTCGAACGTGAAGTCGAGGGCGAAGAAGGAAAGCATTATTTCGTCGGATACGTCGGAACGACTGCCGCCGTCTGTGCCAGAGCCTTTCTTGAGGCTCCGGGAGTCTGGCACATTCAGCGTGTCGCATGCCGGAAAGAGTATCGCGGCAGACATCTTTCAAGCGAATTGATGCACTTTATCGAAGAGAAGGCCGCTGCTCTCAGCATCAGAACCCTCACGCTTGGTGCACAGGATCAGGCAGCTCCCTTTTATGAAAAACTCGGCTTCAAGACAATCGGCGAAGGCTTTTTGGATGCAGGCATTCCCCACCACCGCATGGACAGGGAAATCTGACTTGCAAAAAGTCCGTCAGTGCGTTATGATGGGTGCATGCGATGAGTCGAGAGGGACCAGGCAACTTCGGTTGTTCCGCTGCGGCGGCTGGTGGTCATTTTTCGAAGCGGGGTACAGTGTTGCCGGATTGCAACGTACCTGGCCGGATGCATTGTGGAGTGCTGCCGGCCCTCCGTCATCGACGGAGCGCACGGGACTTTTGCGGATGTGATTTCCGCAGAAGTCCTTTTTTGTTTTCAATGACCTTTTACTGGCAAAATCAAAAAATCACGGATTTGCCCGTAAGCTTCCCGGAGCACTGACTGACCATGCGATGCACAGCACTGAATTTGGCAAAATGAGTCGGTTGTTTCCTATTAGAATCAGCAAAATGCCGGACAGGGCAGTCGAATTGCGACTGCCCTGTCCGGCATTTCATTTAATCAAAGAGTAAAACGGGACTTTTCCCCGGCATTTTTCGTCATTAGACGGTTGCCGGTTCATCTCCCATGCTTTCCGCCTGATTGAACTGACTGTTGTACAAATCTGCATAAAAACCGTTCTTTTCCATCAGGCTTTCATGATTTCCGGTTTCAACGATTGACCCATGATTCATCACGATAATCTTGTCGGCATCCCTGATTGTTGACAGACGGTGCGCAACGACGAAACTCGTGCGCCCGGCAAGGAGCTTGTTCATTGCACGCTGAATGAGCACTTCGGTTCTGGTATCAACGGAACTCGTTGCCTCATCCAGGATAAGCACCTCCGGATCTGCCAGGAAGGCACGCGCAATCGTCAGCA